>NZ_JBHXTQ010000001.1:0-258960 GCF_042677305.1 Kitasatospora sp. NPDC127121
GACGCCAACAACAGGCCCGGACCAGCCACTACAAAAGACGAGGCCACAGCCCAAGAGCTGAAGCCTCGTCACGGTAAGCACCGTTGCAGTACTAGGGCGTGTCTTCAAACCCCCGCCTGCGCGCCGACGCCGGGGCACGCGCCTCGCCGCGTTGTCGTCAGTCGCCGATGCTCCGCATGGACTCCCTCCTCCGCCTTGCGATGCACGCACCCCAACGCCGCCACGCCCGCCCTCCGGGCGGACGACGGGAGTTTGAAGACACGCCCTAGGCGTGGTGGTCGAACTCGCCGGCTTTGGCGGCCTGGAGGAAGGCGGCGAAGTGGGCGGGGGTGGTGGGGATGGTGAGGTGGCCCTCGTCCGACTCGCGGAGTTCGACGAGGCCGTCGGCGGTGCGGATCTCCACGCACTCGTTGTTCGCGGCGCTGTAGCTGGACTTTTGCCAGTTGCTGTCGGTCACCTGGGGTCCCGTTGGTTGTTTGGCGCAGGAAGTCGGGCTGGCCGACTTCCTGCGCTGTGGGGTGTCTAGGCGTGGTGGTCGAACTCGCCGGCCTTGGCGGCCTGGAGGAAGGCGGCGAAGTGGGCCGGGGTGGTGGGGATGATGAGGTGGCCCTCGTCGGACTCGCGGAGTTCGACCGTCCCGTTGGCCGTGCGTACCTCGACGCAGTTCTCGACGCTGCCGCTGAAGGAAGACTTCTGCCACTCGGTGTCGGTCATGATGGGCCTTTCATAGGTCTCGTGCGATTTTGCGGATCAGGTCGCGAGAGCCGCTCGCGCTCAGCGCAACCGATTCAGTGCGCTCGAAGATGTACCGGTAGCTGGCCAGCTCGTTGACGGCGTCGAGGTATTCGGGGCCCTGGGAGAGTTCCCGTTCGACAGTGTCGAGCTCAGGGACCGAGCCGAACGCATAGGCGAGGTTCTCGGCGGCCCCGGGGAAGGTCTCGACGTTGAACGGTACGACTCGAATGGTCATCCAGGGCAGTTCGGAGTCTTCGAGCAGGGAGCCGAGTTGTTCCTTGAGGATCTGGGTACCGCCGAACCGAGTCCACAGTACCGACTCGTAGATGAAAGCGGTCAGCGGCTTCGGATTGCGGCGCAGGTCGGCCTTGCGCTGCATTCTGAATGCGGTGCGGGCCTCCAACTCGTGCCGAGGGAGTGGAGGAAATACCCGACCGAAGACTGACGAGGCGTAGTTGATGGTCTGGCAGGGGCCCGGCATGTGGGTGAGGAGCCACATCATGAGCCCGTTCGAACGCTTCTCCAGCTCCGCGTTCTCAAGGATGCCGTCAGGGAGGGACCCTCGGTACTCCTCCCACCAACCCTTGGAGCGGTCCTGGACCATGGACTCCAGAGCCTCGATCAAGGGCATGTTCGTGCACTTGCAGGCTGCGGCGAAGGAGCGGAGCCGTTCTGGGCTCACGCCGATCTTGCCAGACTCCATCTGGCTGACCTGAGTTCTGTCGATGCCAAGGGCCCTGCTCAGGTTCACCGTCTGAAGACCGGCGGCCTCGCGCATCTTCCGAAGCTCGGCACCGATACGACGTTGACGGAGCGTCGGATTGAGTCGTGGCGGCATTGGGTCCTTCCTTGCCGGTGTGTTCCAAGTCTGCCGCGCCGCTTGGCGCGGGTCCACCTGGGGGCGGAGGGTGGCACTTCAGGGTGAACCTATCCGGTTTTCGTTCTACACGTGATACCGCTGCTGTATGTTCGGTGTCATGGCGATCCGACGGATCGTCAATAGGGCCCTCTCGTTGGGCCTTCGGCGGCATGCCCGCCGGTTCTTCCCTCACCATCACGCCTCGGGAGAACTCCCATGCGCCACCTCAACACGCCCTCCCTCGCCATCGCCCGCCAGTCCCTCCGGGACGCGATGGGTCGTTGCGGGTACCTGCCCTCGGTCACCGACGACGCCGAACTCGCGCTCGTGGAACTGCTCGTGAACGCCTGGCGGCACGGCGGCACCCCCGCGCCGCTCGTCCTCATCCTCGCCGTCGGCCCCACCCTCCGGGTGTCCGTCAGCGACGAGAGCCCGGACCTCCCCAAGAAGCAAGCGCCGGCGCCCCTCGCGCAGTCCGGCCGGGGCCTCCAGCTCATCGAAGGCCTCACCCATCGCTGGGGCGTGGATCCCCAGGAACGCGGCAAAATGGTCTGGTTCGAGCTGGACGCCGCCTGATGTCCTTCCCGCTCCCGCGCCGTCGCCCCATGCTGCCGACCGACCCCCGGATCCGGCACTACACCGACGACCACATCCACACGCTCCTCGCCGAAGTCCAGGAGCGTGGCCGGAGGTTCGGCCTGATCTGGCCCTCGGCCACCACCGACAAGACCATCGACGGCCGCATCCTCGTCCGCTTCAACGCCGCCCCCGCCTCCACTCTCCTCAACCTCCTCTCCCTCCTCCTCGCCGCCGAGCGAGGCGACGACTCGTGCGTTTCCTGATCGCCACCGCCTTCGCCGTCCTCCTCGCGCTCGCGATCGCCACCGTCGCCCTGGGTGTCATCACCGCCCTCCGCGCGACCCCGCCCGACGAGGACACCTAACCCCCAGCCCCCTCACCCCCACCTCCCCAGCCCCCGCCGCCCAGCCGTCGGGGGCTAAGGGACGATTGGGCACGTGGCACAGCGGAGATACGAGTACGCCCCGGCAGGCACCCTGCCCGGGCTGTTGCAGCGCGGCCGGGGCCTGGGCGCGCAGATGGCGGCGGAGGACCCGGCGGCAGCCGCCGAGCTGGTCTACGGGTGCATCCGCTGGGACTGGCGCTGGGACCGAGAGGCGGACGACCGGCACCTCTACCTGGCGCGGCTCGTCCGGGACCTGGAACTGCCGGTCGGACCGATCGTCGACCTGCTGACCGGGGACGAGGACACCTGCCTGCGGGCCACCGGAGTCCTGGAGCTGCTGGCGCTCGGCGGCTCCGCCGAGGCTCGGGAAGCACTCCGTACCCACGTCCGCGAGGGCGAGCACCGGGTGGCCGTCCTGGAGTCGGTGGCCACGGTCTGGCCGACCCCGTGGTGGGAGGACCTGGCGGCCGGGCAGGACGTCCGTGAGTGGCGTGGCCCGCGCGCCCTGCTGCCGGAGCACGGCGGCGCGAGTGATCTGCACATCGCGAGTGATCTGCCGACGGCGACGGGAGAGCTGGAGCGGCAGTGGGCGTCCCAGGAGTGGTGTGGCCCGATGCACACCGCCCGGGGCCTGGCCCGGTTCGGCCCCGATGCCGCCGGGGCCGCGTCGCTGCTGCGCCGCTTCTGGCTGTGGACGCCGCACTCCTCCGAGCGCCCCGCCTATCTGGAGGCACTGGCCGCCGTCGCCCCCGTCGGGCTGGCCGAGGTGTACACCGAGTGCCTCTGGGACTGCGAGGCCGGCGCCCGCCTGCCGGCCGTCGCGCACGCCCCCGACCGCCCCCACGTCCGGGAACGCCTCGCCCACCTGCGGGACGATCCGATGGAGGAGGCGGAGGTCCGTGAGGCCGCCGGGGCGCGACTCGCCGGGCTGAGCTCGGGAGGCTCCGAGCCGGAGGGAGCCGGCTCCGAAGGGGAGCTAGAGTAGACGGGTGAACGTGTGAGTGATGGTCCGGACCCCACGAGGTGGTCCGGGCCACATCCGTTTCCAGGCACCTTCCGTGACCTGCGCGTACCTGCGCGTTCGCCGGCCCACCAGACCCGCACTCGCCTCCGGAGGCCCCGCCTTGAGCGATCAGCCGTTCGCGCATCTGCACGTCCACACCGAGTACTCGATGCTGGACGGTGCCGCCCGGCTGAAGCAGATGTTCAAGGAGGTCGAGCGGCTGGGCCAGACCCATGTCGCGATGACCGACCACGGGAACATGTACGGCGCCGCCGAGTTCCACAAGCAGGCGACCGCCGCCGGGATCACCCCGGTGATCGGCATCGAGGCGTACGTCGCGCCGGAGTCCCGCTCCAACACCAAGCGCATCCTGTGGGGCCAGCCGCACCAGAAGCGGGACGACGTCTCCGCCTCCGGCGCGTACACCCACAAGACCATCTGGGCCCGTAACAAGGAGGGCCTGCACAACCTCTTCAAGCTGACCTCGCGCTCCTACGCAGAGGGCTGGCTGGTGAAGTGGCCCCGGATGGACAAGGAGCTGATCTCCGACCTGTCCGGCGGCCTGATGGCCACCACCGGCTGCCCGTCCGGCGAGGTGCAGACCCGGCTGCGCCTGGGCCAGTTCGACGAGGCGGTGAAGTCGGCCGCCGACTACCAGGACATCTTCGGCAAGGAGAACTACTTCCTGGAGCTGATGGACCACGGCCTCGACATCGAGAAGCGGGTCCGCGACGGGCTGCTGGAGATCAGCAAGAAGCTGAACATCCCCCCGGTCGTCACCAACGACTCGCACTACACCACCGAGGCCGACGCCGGGGCGCACGACCTGCTGCTCTGCGTGCAGACCGGCAAGAACCTCTCGGACCCGGACCGCTTCCGCTTCGACGGCACCGGCTACTACATCAAGTCGGCTGCCGAGATGTACGCCCTGGACTCCTCGGACGCCTGGCAGGAGGGCTGCCGCAACAGCCAGCTGCTCGTCGCCTCCCGGGTCGACACCGAGGGCATGTTCAAGTTCCGCAACCTCATGCCGCGCTTCCCGATCCCGGAGGGCTTCGAGTCCGAGGCGGACTTCTTCAAGTCCCAGGTGTGGAAGGGCATGGACTGGCGCTTCCCGGGCGGGTACGACGAGGAGCACAAGAAGCTCGCCGAGTACGAGATGGACACCATCATCCAGATGGGGTTCCCGGCGTACTTCCTCGTGGTCGCCGACTTCATCATGTGGGCCAAGGAGCAGGGCATCGCGGTGGGCCCCGGCCGTGGTTCGGCGGCCGGCTCGCTGGTCGCGTACGCGATGGGCATCACCGACCTCGACCCCATTCCGCACGGCCTGATCTTCGAGCGCTTCCTCAACCCCGAGCGCATCTCCATGCCCGATGTCGACATCGACTTCGACGAGCGCCGGCGCGGTGACGTGATCCGGTACGTGACCGAGAAGTGGGGATCCGACAAGGTCGCCATGATCGTCACGTACGGCACCATCAAGGCGAAGGCCGCCATCAAGGACTCCTCGCGCGTCCTCGGCTACCCGTACGCGATGGGCGACCGGATCACCAAGGCGATGCCGCCGGACGTGATGGGCAAGGGCATCCCGCTGTCCGGCATCACGGACAACAGCCACCCGCGCTACAGCGAGGCCGGCGAGATCCGGGGCCTGTACGAGAGCGACCCGGACGTGAAGAAGGTCATCGACACCGCGCGCGGCATCGAGGGCCTGATCCGCCAGCCCGGCGTGCACGCGGCCGGCGTCATCATGTCCGCCGAGCCGCTGACCGACCACATCCCGGTCTGGACCCGGCACACCGACGGCGTCACCATCACGCAGTTCGACTACCCCACCTGCGAGGGCCTCGGCCTTCTCAAGATGGACTTCCTCGGCCTGCGCAACCTGACGATCATGGACGACGCCGTCAAGGCGATCGAGAAGAACAAGGGCATCAAGATCAACCTGCTTGATCTGCCCCTGGACGACAAGCCGACCTACGAACTGCTGGCACGCGGCGACACGCTCGGCGTCTTCCAGCTCGACGGCGGCCCCATGCGCTCGCTGCTGCGGCTGATGAAGCCCGACAACTTCGAAGACATCTCCGCCGTCCTCGCGCTGTACCGACCGGGCCCGATGGGCGTCAACTCGCACACCAACTACGCGCTGCGCAAGAACGGCCAGCAGGAGATCACCCCGATCCACCCGGAGCTGGAGAAGCCCCTGGAGGAGATCCTCAAGCCGACGTACGGCCTGATCGTCTACCAGGAGCAGGTGCAGAAGGCCGCCCAGATCCTCGCCGGCTACTCGCTCGGCCAGGCCGACCTGCTGCGCCGGGCCATGGGCAAGAAGAAGAAGGAGATCCTGGAGGCCGAGTTCGTGCCCTTCCAGAAGGGCTGCCGGGACCACGGCTACTCGGACGCGGCGATCCAGGCGGTGTGGGACGTCCTGGTCCCCTTCTCCGGCTACGCGTTCAACAAGGCGCACACCGCCGGGTACGGGCTGGTCTCGTACTGGACGGCCTACCTCAAGGCGAACTTCCCGGCCGAGTACATGTCCGGCCTGCTGACGTCCGTCAAGGACGACAAGGACAAGTCGGCGATCTACCTCAACGAGTGCCGCAAGATGGGCATCCAGGTGCTGCCGCCGGACGTCAACGAGTCGGACTCGGACTTCACCCCGCACGGCGACACGCTCGTCCGGTTCGGCCTCACCGCGATCCGCAACGTCGGCGGCCCCGTCGTCGACTCGATGATCCGCACCCGCAAGGCGAAGGGGAAGTTCAGCTCCTTCCCGGACTTCCTCGACAAGGTGGAGTCGGTGGTCTGCAACAAGCGGACCGTCGAATCGCTGATCAAGGCGGGCTCCTTCGACTCGCTCGGGCACACCCGCAAGGGCCTCAGCGCGCAGTTCGAGCCGATGATCGACAACGTCGTCGGGGTCAAGCGCAAGGAGGCCGAGGGCCAGTTCGACCTGTTCGGCGGGGACGCCGTCTCCGACGAGCCCAGCTTCGGCCTCGACGTCGTCTTCTCCGAGGAGGAGTGGGAGAAGTCCTTCCTGCTCACCCAGGAGCGCGAGATGCTCGGCCTGTACGTCTCCTCGCACCCGCTGCACGGCATCGAGCACGTGCTCGCCGACAAGGCCGACTGCGCGGTGGCCGACCTCGCCGAACGGCCCGACGGCACCATCGTCACCATCGGCGGCATCATCTCGGGCCTCCAGCGCAAGATGACCAAGCAGGGCAACGCCTGGGCGATCGCGACCGTCGAGGACCTCGCGGGCTCGATCGACTGCATGTTCTTCCCCGCCAGCTACCAGCTGGTCTCGGCCCAACTCGTCGAGGACGCCGTGGTGTTCGTGCGCGGCAAGCTGGACAAGCGGGAGGACGTGCCGCGACTGATGGGGATGGAGCTGACCGTCCCGGACCTGTCGAACGCGCACGCCGAGGCGCCGATCATCATCAACATCCCGAGCGTGAAGATCACCCCGCCGCTGATCGCCCGGCTCGGCGAGGTGCTGGGCAGCCACCGGGGCACCACGGAGGTCCGGGTGCGGCTGGAGAGCCGCAACAAGACGACCGTGCTGCGGCTGGACCGGCACCGGGTGAAGTCGGACCCGGCGCTGTTCGGGGACCTCAAGCAGCTGCTCGGGCCGAGCTGCCTGGCGGGCTGACGTGCGCCTGATCCCCCGTGCCTCTTAGCGAGGCCCGGGGGATCAGCCGTGCCCGCCCAGGCCTGGGGGGACGGCCGTGTGCAGGGCGGAGACGAAGGCCGAGATGGCCGGGTGGGAACCGGCGCCCGCGCGGAAGGCGGCCCGGGTGCGGCGGTACATCGGCAGCCGGGTGAGGACCACGCCGGGCGGGGGCTGCGCGGCGCCCAGCTGTGGGACCAGGGCCACGCCCTGGCCGGCCGCGACCAGGGCCAGGACGGTCGCGAAGTCGTCGATCTGGTGCCGGATCCGGGGCGCGAACCCGGCGGCCTCGCAGGCCCGGACGGCCATGCTGTGGCAGAGCGTGCCCGGCGGGGCCATGATCCACGGCGCGCCGCGCTGCTCGGCGACCGTGCCCGGACTACGGGCCGCCAGGTACATCGGCTCGGTGAACACCGGACGGGTCACCGCCAGGCCCGGCTCCGGATCGGCCGGGACCAGGTCGTACTCGTGGACCAGGGCGACGTCCAGCTCGCCCGCGCGCAGCGCCGCCGCGACGCCCGCCGGATCCACCTCCGTCACCATCGGCTCCAGGCCCGGGTGCCAGGCGGCCAGCTCGCCCAGCACCGCCGGGATGATCGCGCGGGCCGCCGACGGATAGGTGCCGATCCGCAGCGGGCCGGCCAACCCCCGCCGGGCGTGGGCGAGTTCGGCGCCCGCCTGCTCCAGCAGGGCGAGCACCGCCTCGGCGTGCCGGACGAGGTTGCGCCCGGCCGGAGTGAGCGCGACCCGCCGCCCGGTCCGCTCCAGCAGCGGGACGCCCGCCTCCTTCTCCAGGACGGACAGCTGCTGGGACACCGCCGAAGGGCTGAAGGAGAGCGCCTCGGCGACGGCGGCGATGGTGCCGAGGTGGGCGAGTTCGCGCAGCAGGCGCAGGCGTCGGACGTCGAGCATCGGCTCAGCTTACGAGAAGCATCACGAATGTGAACTGGACCTGGGTGATCGGCGGGCCGCAGGATCGTGGCCATGGAACTCACCGGCATCCACGTCCCCCTGATCACGCCCTTCGCCGCGGACGGCACGGTCGCGCTGGACGCCCTCGCCGTGCTCGCCGCCGAGCTGCTGGAGGCCGGCGCGGCCGGGCTGGTCGCCCTCGGGACCACCGGCGAGCCCGCCGCGCTGAGCGAGGACGAGCGCTGGGCCGTGGTCGAGACCGCCGCGGCCGCCTGCGCCGCCCGCGGGGCCCTCCTGACCGTCGGCGCGCACGGCGGCGACACCCGCTCCACCGCCGATTCGCTGGCCGCGCTCGGCAAGCGGGTGCCGCAGGCCGCGGCCGCGCTGGTCACCGTCCCGGCGTTCCTGCGGCCGGGCGAGGCCGGGACGGTCGCGCACTTCCGGGCGCTCGCAGGGAGCAGCCCGCTGCCGCTGGTCGTCTACCACATCCCGTACCGCACCGGGCAGCAGCTGTCCGCCGCCGCGCTGCTCGAACTCGCCGCGCTGGACGGCGTGGTGGGCGTCAAGTACGCGACCGGGGGAGTGGACCAGACGGCGGTGGAACTGCTCGCCGCCGCCCCCGCCGACTTCGCGGTGCTGACCGGGGAGGACGCCTTCCTGTCCCCACTGCTGGCGCTCGGCGCGGCCGGCGGCATCCTCGCCTCCGCCCACCTGGCCACCGCCCGGTTCGTCGAGCTGACGCAGGCCTGGCAGGCCGGGGACGCCGCCCGGGCCCGGGCGCTCGGGCACCGGCTCACCGGGCTGGCGCTGGCCGCCTTCGCCGCGCCGAACCCGACGGTGATCAAGGGCGTGCTGCACGCCCAGGGCCGGATCCCCACCCCGGACGTCCGGCTGCCGCTGCTGCCGGCCGGCGGGGCGGAGGTCGAGGCGGCGCTGAAGCTCGTGAGTGGTCTGGACCACTAGTCGCTCTCACACCGTGGAACACCAGGCCGCCGCACCCTCGTGACAAGGCATGATGGGCAGAGTGCGGCTGTAGACAGCACCATCCAGAGGAGTAGTCGGAATGAAGATCGGCATTGTCGGGGCCACCGGCCAGGTCGGCGCAGTGGTCCGCGAGATCCTGGCGGAGCGCGCTGGTCGTGAAGGCGGACTGGGCCCGGTCGAGCAGCTGCGGCTGTTCGCCTCGGCCCGCTCGGCCGGACGCACCCTGCCCTGGCAGGGCACCGAGGTCACCGTCGAGGACGCGGCCACGGCCGACTACACCGGCCTGGACATCGTGATCTTCTCGGCCGGCGGCTCCACCTCCAAGGCCCTCGCCCCCAAGGCCGCCGCGGCCGGCGCCGTCGTCATCGACAACTCCTCCGCCTGGCGCCGCGACCCCGACGTCCCGCTGGTCGTCTCCGAGGTCAACCCCGGCGCCATCGCCGACCGGCCCAAGGGCATCATCGCCAACCCGAACTGCACCACCATGGCCGCCATGCCCGTGCTGCGCCCGCTGCACGAGGAGGCCGGCCTCGCCGCGCTCGTCGTCTCCACCTACCAGGCCGTCTCCGGCAGCGGCGTGGCCGGCGTGGCCGAACTCCAGGACCAGGCCGCCAAGGTCGTCGACGGCGCCGCCGCGCTCGCCCACGACGGCTCCGCCGTCGAGTTCCCCGAGCCCAAGGTCTACCAGCGCCCGATCGCCTTCAACGTGGTGCCGCTGGCCGGCTCCATCGTTGAGGACGGCTCCAACGAGACCGACGAGGAGCAGAAGCTCCGCCACGAGAGCCGCAAGATCCTCGGCATCCCGGACCTCAAGGTCGCCGGCACCTGCGTGCGCGTCCCGGTCTTCTCCGGCCACTCGCTCCAGATCAACGCCCGCTTCGAGCGCCCGATCAGCCCCGAGCGCGCCGCCGAACTGCTCGCCGCCGCCCCCGGCGTCGAGCTGTCCGACATCCCCACCCCGCTCCAGGCCGCCGGCCGGGACCCGAGCTACGTCGGCCGCATCCGGGCCGACGAGACCGTCGAGCACGGCCTGTCGCTGTTCGTGTCCAACGACAACCTGCGCAAGGGCGCCGCGCTCAACGCCGTCCAGCTGGCCGAGCTGGTCGCCGCCGAGCTCAAGGGCTGACACCCGGCCCCGCCGGGCCGCGGGCGCTCGCACCCCGCACCTCGCGGCGAGCGCCTCGCACCTCGCGGGGGGCGCCCGCTCGCACTCCCCGGCGTGACCAAGGGCGGGCCCCGTCGTTGAACGGGGCCCGCCTTTGCGTTCCGTTGGGCTTGCCGTTGCGGTACCGCGACATCCGTCGAGGTTCGGCGCGCGAACCAGGGGGAAAAGGTGACCCAACGATCGGGCGGCCACGGGGGCCCCTCACCCCACCACGTCCGGACGACGGGCGGATCCGCGCCCACCCGGCCCGACCCCCACACGAGGGCGAGTGGAAAGAGGTGCGCGATGGACCGCTGTGTCGTCCTGGTGGATGCCGGATACCTGCTGGGCGCCGCCGCCAGCCTGCTCGCCGGTGACCCATCCCGTTCCAGAGTCACCGTCGACCACACCGCGCTGATCACCGCGCTGCGCGAACGTGCCGAAGCCGAGACCGGGCTTCCGCTGCTGCGCATCTACTGGTTCGATGCCGCCCCCGACCGGCGCCCGATGCCCGAACACCGCCGACTGCGCGTCCTGCCCCGCGTCACCGTGCGGCTCGGCGCCCTCACCCGCGCCGAAGGGCGCTGGGTGCAGAAGGGCGTCGACGCCGCCATGCACGCCGAACTCTCCGAACTCGCCCGCAACCGGGCCTGCGCCGACGTCGTCCTGATCACCGGCGACGGCGACCTGCTGCCCGGCATGATGACCGCCAAGGAACACGGCGTGGCCGTCCACCTGTGGGCGCTCCAGGCCGCCGACGGCGACTTCAACCAGTCCGAGGACTTGGTCGGCGAGGCCGACGAGCGAAGAGTGCTCGACCGCGAGTGGATCGAGGGCTCCTTCAGCCTCCGGGACAACGCCAACGTCTTTCCGGCGCCCGGCGCCCGCCAGGAGATCGCCAAGATCCTCGCCGCCCCGCCCGGCGCCCCGCCCGTGGTGGCACCCGCCGCGGCGCCGGTCGTGGCGCCCCCG
This sequence comes from Kitasatospora sp. NPDC127121, assembly GCF_042677305.1. NCBI lineage: Bacteria > Bacillati > Actinomycetota > Actinomycetes > Kitasatosporales > Streptomycetaceae > Kitasatospora > Kitasatospora sp. NPDC127121. The sequence continues at coordinate 11,247 of NZ_JBHXTQ010000001.1, forward strand.
GTCGTCCAGCCGGCCGCCGTCGCCCCGGCCGCCGTGCCCGCTGCCGCCGTGCCCGCTGCCCTCGGGGCCTCCGCCGTCGGGGCCGTCCCAGGCGCCGGGCGGCCCCAGCCGGCCGCCGCGCTCAAGGTCGTCCCCACCCCCAAGGACCTCGCCGGGCGAACCCCCGCCGTCGCCCCGGCCGTCAACGGGCACGGCGGCACCGGACTCGCGAACGGCCACGGCGGCAACGGGCTCGTCAACGGGCACGGCGGCAACGGGCACGGCGGCAACGGGTTCCTGAACGGGCAGGCGAACGGGCAGGCGAACGGGCACGGCACCAACGGGCAGGCCGTCGGCACGACGGGCGCCCCCGGACAGGCCGGCCCCGTCCTGCGCTGGTCCTCCGACCGCGGATGGGTCGACCGCCCCGCCCCCGAACCCGCCGTCACCGCCGGCGACAGCCTCCCCACCCTCGCCCACCTCACCACCGCCGAACAGCGCTGGGCCGACCGCGAGGAGGACATCACCTCCATCGGCGGCGACGCCCACGAAGTCGGCCAGGTCTTCGCCCGCCGCTGGAGCGAACGGCTGGGCGACGTCGAACGGCTCACCGTGCTCTGGCCCGACTACCCCCGCATCCCGCACCGGGTCGACGGCGAACTCCTCCGCTACGCCGCCCGCTTCGGACTGCTCGCGCACAAGGACGACCAGATCGACGAACACGACCGCTACGCCATCCGGGCCGGATTCTGGAAGGAACTGGCGGTGCGGGTGCCCGGCGGATCGATGGTCGTCGTGGACGACTGACGGGCGCACGGCCCGGGTTGGACCCGGCGAGCCGCGTGCCGGTTTTCGGTGATCAGGCCCCCTTGTCCGGTTCGCCCGGGCGAACGCGTAAAGTCTTCGGTCGTGACCGAGTCGGCAGGGCGAGTACCCCAGAACACCCCGCCGTGCGTCGCCGTGCGCGACCTCGTCAGGACCTACCGCACCGGGCGCGGAGCCGGCGCCGGCGAGATCCGGGCCAACGACGGAATCAGCCTCACCGTCCACCAGGGCGAGATCTTCGGGCTGCTCGGACCCAACGGGGCCGGCAAGTCCACCCTCGTCCGCCAGCTCACCGGCCTGCTGCGCCCGGACTCCGGATCCGTCGAACTCCTCGGCCACGACATCGTCCGCCACCCCGAACGGGCCGCCCGGCTGCTCGGCTACCTCGGCCAGGAATCCAGCGCCCTCGACGAACTGACCGTCGCGCTCGCCGCCGAGACCACCGGACGGCTGCGCGGCCTCACCCGGGCCCAGGCCCGTACCGAAGCCGCCGACGTCCTCACCGAACTCGGGCTCGAACCCCTCGCCCAGCGGCCGCTCGCCAAGCTCTCCGGCGGCCAGCGCCGACTCGCCTGCGTCGCCGCCGCCCTCGTCGGGGAACGGCCGCTGCTCGTCCTCGACGAACCCACCACCGGCATGGACCCCGTCGCCCGGCGGGCCGTCTGGACCGCCGTCGACCGGCGCCGCACCGAACGCGGCGCCACCGTCCTGCTGGTCACCCACAACGTCATCGAGGCCGAGACCGTGCTCGACCGGGTCGCCGTCATCGACGACGGGCGGGTCATCGCCTGCGACACCCCCGGCGGGCTCAAGGCCCTCGTCGACGGCGACGTCCGGCTCGACCTGGTCTGGCGGGACGAGGCGCCGCTCACCGTCCCCGCCGTCGCCGAACTCGCCGAACGGGCCGAACGCACCGGCCGCCGCTGGACCGTCCGCACCACCCCCGAACAGGCCCGCGAACTGGTCGCCGCCGTCACCACCGGCCCGGCCTTCGCCGCCCTCGACGACTTCACCCTCGCCACCCCAAGCCTTGAGGACGCCTACCTCAAGCTCGGGGGCCGCCACGGAGGACTGGCCAAGTGACGCTGCTCTCGGTGCCGCCGCAGGCCACCGCCCCCGCGACCGGCGGCACCCCCGCCCCGCTCGCCCCCGCGGCCCGGCTGCTGCCCGCCCTCGCCGCCGTCTACCGGGCCCAGCTCGCCCGGGCCCGGGTGGCGCGGATCCCGCTGCTGTTCGTCGCCACCTTCCAGTCCGTCGGCATCCTCGTGATGATGCGGGGCGTGGTGGACGCCGGGCAGACCTCGGCCGCGCGGTCCGTGGTCGCCGGGTCCAGCGTGCTGGTGGTGGCGTTCGTCGCCCTCAACCTGCTCGCCCAGTACTTCGGGAAGCTGCGGGCCACCGGCGGACTCGACCACTACGCGACGCTGCCCGTACCCGCCGCCTCCGTGGTGCTCGGCGCGGCCGCCGCCTACGCCTCGTTCACGCTGCCCGGGACGGTCCTCACCGCGGCCTTCGGCGCCGTGATGTTCGGGCTGCCGCTCGGGCAGCTGTGGGTGCTGCTGGCCGTCGTCCCGCTCGCCGGAGCCGCCCTGTCCGGGCTCGGGGCCGCCTGCGGGCTGCTCGCGCCCCGCCAGGAGATCGCCACCATGCTCGGGCAGCTCGGCATGTCGGCGGCGCTGCTGCTCGGCGTGCTGCCCGTCGACCACCTCCCGCAGCCCGTCCTGTGGCTGCGCGACCTGCTGCCCTCCACGTACGGCGTCGAGGCCTTCGCCCGGACGTTCGAACCCGACCCGGACTGGGCGCTGATCGCGGGCGACCTCGCCGTCTGCGCGGGCGTCGGCGTGGTGTCGCTGGCGATCGCCACCTGGGCCTACCGGCGGGCCGTCTCCCGGTAGGGGGCGTCCCGGGGGTCGCCCGGGGTCCGGCTCCGCGAGGTGCGGGGTTCGGGTTCCGGGAGGCACGGGCGGCGGCTCGTCCCGGCCGCGATCGTGAAACGATGGGGCCTGTGACCGTACCGAACACACCTCCGGACCCCACCCGCGCCGCCGCGGACGCGGTGCCGGACATCACCCCCGATCCGTACGCGCCGCCGCCCGCCCCCGACGCCGGGACCCCGCCGCCGGCCGGCCTCGCGGTCGCGCAGTCGCCGGGCCCCACGCTCAAGGAGCGGCTGCTGCCCGAGCTGCGGCTCGGCGCGGGCACGGTACTGGCCTGCATCGCGGTCGGACTGGTGATGGCAGGGCTGTGGGTCTGGCTCGCGCCCAAGGTGCCGCTGGTCGTGGACGGCGACCGCATCCTCTACGCCGACCCCGAAGGCGAACAGCGGGCGGGGGCCGACGCGGTCTTCGCCCTGATCGCGCTCGGCGCCGGCCTCCTGACCGCGCTCGGGGCCTTCCTGGCCACCCGGCAGCGCGGCGGCGGCATCGCGGTCGCGCTCGGACTGATGGTCGGCGGACTCCTCGGCTCGGTCGGCGCCTGGCGGCTCGGCCGGTGGCTCGGCCCCAGCAACGACCTGATCGCCGAAGCCCGGCGGGTCGGCAACGGCGGGCACTTCGACGCGAGCATCGACCTCGGCGCGCTGGGGGCGCTGCTGGTGTGGCCGATGGCGGCGATGGTGGTGCTGCTGGCGCTGTCGGCGGCGTTCGGCAAGCGCGAGGAGGACCCGCCGCCGTACTGGGCCGGGCCGTACGGGGCGGCTGCGCCGCAGGCCCCCGCGGACGACGCTGTGTGGGCGGACGGCGCGGCGCGGCCGCAGGACGCCGTGCGGGCGGACGACGGTGTTCGGCCGGAGGACGCTGCACGGCCGGGGGAGCGCGGGCAGGGCTGACCGCGTAGGCCCGGGCCCACCCGCGGGTGGGCCCGTCGGCCGGGGTCAGCGGGCGATCGGTGCGGTGCGGGCGCCGGTCAGGGTGACCAGGTCGGCCGGGGCGAGTTCGACCTCCAGGCCGCGGCGCCCGCCGGAGACGTAGACGGTGGGGTGGGTGAGCGCGCTGGCGTCGACCACGGTCCGCAGCGGGCGGCGCTGGCCGAGTGGGGAGATGCCGCCGAGGACGTAGCCGCTGCTGCGCTCGGCGGCGGCCGGATCGGCCATGGCGGCGCGCTTGCCGCCGACGGCGGCGGCGAGGGCCTTGAGGTCGAGCTGACCGGCGACCGGGACCACGCCGACGGTGAGCACGCCGTCCACGTCGGCGACCAGGGTCTTGAAGACCCGCTCGGCGGCGACGCCCAGGACCTCGGCGGCCTCGCCGCCGTAGGAGGCGGCGGCCGGATCGTGCTCGTAGGCGTGCACGGTGAACGGGACGGCGGCGGTCTCCAGGGCGACGGTGGCGGGGGTACCCTGCCCGCCCTTCTTCGGCTTCTTCGCCATGTGGGGCTCCTTCTTCGCCGTGCGGGTTTTCCGGGTCAGCGTGCGGGCTTCCCGGGTCAGCGTGCGGGTTTTCCGGGTCGGCGTGCGGGCTTCCCGGATCAGTTGGGGCTGAACGACTGGCGGGTGAGGTCGACGGCGGGCAGCGACGGCAGCCAGCTGAGCACGGAGCTCTCGCGGCGCAGCAGGTCGAGTTCGGTGCGCAGCCGCTGGGCGGTGTCGGGGCAGGCCAGCAGCTGCTGCTTGACCGGGGTCTCGAACACCGAGGCGGCGGCGACCAGGTAGGAGAGCACCTGCGGGTCGTCCGGGAGCTCCTGGCGCCCGACCGTGCTGGCCTCGCGGGCCCCGGCGAGGCGCTTCTGGTAGACCCGGAAGGCCCGCTCGACCTCGGCGGCGAGGGCGCCGGAGCCTTCGCCGGGCTGTTCCTCGACGAGTTCGGCCTCGCCGGTCAGGTACGGGCCGGAGACGTCCGCCGAGCGGAGCCGGAACCGGGTGGTGCCGGTGACCAGCAGCTCGTAGCGGCCGTCCGGCTGCTCCTGGACGGAGGCGACGTCGGCGACGCAGCCGATGTGGAACATCGCCTCCAGCGGGTCCCCGGTGGCGGTGCCGAGGCCGTCGAGCGGCCCGGCCGGGCCCTCCTCGGGGCGGACCGGGGAGACCTCGCGGCCGTCCTTGATGGCGAGCACGCCGAAGCGGCGCGGCGTGTCGGCCGGTAGTTGGAGCAGGTCGGCGACGAGACGGCGGTAACGCTCCTCGAAGACGTTCAGGGGCAGCACGAGGCCCGGGTAGAGCACGTTGTTCAGCGGGAAGAGCGGGAGCCGTTCTGTCACGGCGGACAGCGTAGTTCCCCGCGCGGTCGCGGCGCGTCGGGGTTGTGCCCGAGGGCGGCCCGCCGGGGCGGTCAGCCCCGTTGCAGCATGCGGGTGGCGCCGGCCACGACGGTGGTGGCGAGCAGCCAGCCGACGATCACCAGTCCGGCGGTGACGTACTGGCTGAGGCCCCCGGGGTTCCAGCCCTGCTGGCCGAGCTCGACGACCGGGACCAGCTGGCTGAGCGTGTACAGCACCGGGTTCCAGTGCGGGTGCTCGTCGGCCTTCAGCGGCTCCAGCGGGTGGGTGGCGAACCAGACGCTGCCCAGCGCCCAGGCGAGCAGCAGCCACAGGCCGGCCCGGCCGGGGCGGTAGCCGTAGCCGACGGTGGCGTCCTGGACGCGGCCCCAGATCCGGGCGGGCAGCGGGAGGGTCCGATGGCGGCGGCGCTGCTTGGCGTACAGCACCTCGCGGGCGTCGTCGTCGGCGCCGTCGCGGCGCAGGGCGGCGGCGAGCTGCTCGTAGGACTCCGGCTGGAAGTCCACCGCGGAGCCCTCCAGCCAGGCGATCCGCTGCTGGACGCTGAAGGGCCCGGCCGGGCGCAGCACCTCGTAGACGAAGCCGGTCAGGCCCAGGTGGCGCCCGCGCGGCCAGGCGTCCGGGGTGTCGACGAGGTTGCCGACCCGGGCGCGGGAGAGCGAGACGGTGCCGGTGGGGCGGACCCGGCAGGTGAACCGCAGCTCGGGGGTGTGGATGCGGCGCAGCGAGAGCTCGTCGTCACCCTCCAGGTGGAACTCACCGGAGATCAGGCAGGCGCTCTCGAAGCGGGCGTCGGAGAGCCTGACCCGGCCGAAGGCGCGGAACGGGGTGCTGGGGGCGCCGGGCGGCGGGTTCTGGCCGTAGCCGGAGCCGTAGTAGCTGCGGGAGCCGAACCAGCCGCCGTCGGCGGAGCTGGTCAGGTAGAGGGTGTGGCCGACGGTGAGCCGGACGGCGTTGAGGCAGGTGCGGTTCTGCGGGACGGCGTGCAGCTGGGCGCCGCGCAGCGACAGCCGGCCGCCTATCCGGGCCGTGCGCAGGCTCAACTCGCCCTGCACATCGACGCGTTCGGCCTCGAAGTCCTGGTGGACGGCCAGGCCGTCGGCGGACAGCGCGCGGCCGTAGCGGTCGCCGCCCAGGACGGTCTGGTTGAGCAGCAGGTCGGTGCCGACCTTGGCGTCGGTGAGCCGTACGCCCTCGGGTATCCGGCAGCGGGCCAGATGGAGGTCGCCGGTGGTGGTGAGCCGGGAGGCCTCCAGGCGGGGGATCAGGCAGGTGACGAAGCGCAGCGTCGAGGCCGAGGCCTCCGAGATGAGGATCTTGCGCTCGAAACGGCACTCGCGGAGCTCGACGTAGTGGCCGATGGCGCCGCCGGCCAGGTTGAGCGCGCCGGTGACCAGCACGCCGTTGAGCCGCAGCGAAGCGACCCGCCCGGTCGCGGCGGCCGGGCCGGCCAGCAGCAGATGGGCGAGCACCCTGGCCCGGACGGTGCGCCCGGGGCCCCAGGCGGCGTCCCCGAACGGGTCGTCGGTGGCGGCGTCGCCACTCCGCCGGTCGAAGACGTTGCCGCGACGGAAGGCCTCCCAGAGCTCACGCTCCGTATCGGTCCAGCCCTCCGGGGCGTGCTCCAGCATGGTTTTCCCCGTCCCCCCGGTCGTCTCGCCTTTCGTATCACGGACTGAAATGCGGGACCAGGGGTTCCGGCCACTCCTTACACTGGGTGGCGTGATCTCTCGAATCGACCTCCGCGGCTCGCTGGACGACCCGCGTGACCTGCTGCCCCGTGCCGAGTTCGACGTGGCGGCCGCCCTGGAGAAGGTGCGGCCGATCGCCGAGGACGTACGCCATCGCGGGGTCGCGGCCGTGATCGAGATCACCGAGCGCTTCGACGGCGTCCGGCTGGAGTCGACCCGTGTCCCGGCCGAGCAGCTGACCGAGGCCCTGGAGACGCTGGACCCGAAGGTGCGGGCCGCGCTGGAGGAGTCGATCCGCCGGGCCCGCGCCGTGCACGCCGACCAGCGCCGCACCGAGCACACCACCCGGGTGGTGCCGGGCGGCACCGTCACCCAGCGCTGGGTGCCCGTGGAGCGCGTCGGCCTGTACGTGCCGGGCGGGCTGGCCGTCTACCCGTCCTCCGTGGTGATGAACGTGGTGCCGGCCCAGGAGGCGGGCGTCCAGGGCATCGCCGTCACCTCGCCGCCGCAGAAGGAGTTCGACGGCCGCGTCCACCCGACCATCCTGGCGGCCTGCGCGCTGCTCGGCGTGGACGAGGTGTACTCCGTCGGCGGCGCCCAGGCCGTGGCGATGTTCGCGCTGGGCACCGAGGAGTGCGCGCCGGTCAACATGGTCACCGGTCCCGGCAACATCTACGTGGCCGCCGCCAAGCGCTTCTTCGCCGGCCGGATCGGCATCGACTCGGAGGCCGGCCCGACCGAGATCGCCGTCCTCGCCGACGACAGCGCGCTGCCCTCCGACGTGGCCGCCGACCTGATCAGCCAGGCCGAGCACGGCCCGACCTCCGGCTCGGTGCTCGTCACCGACTCGCCGGCGCTGGCCGACGCGGTCGAGGCGGAACTCGCCGTCCAGGTCGCCAGGACCAAGCACAGCGAGCGGGTCGCCGAGGCGCTGGGCGGCCGGCAGTCCGGGATCATCCTGGTCGACGACCTGGAGCAGGGCCTCGCCGTGGTCAACGCCTACGCGGCCGAGCACCTGGAGATCCAGACCCGGGACCCGCACGCGGCGGCCGCCAAGGTCGTCAACGCGGGCGCCGTCTTCATCGGCCGCTGGACGCCGGTCTCGCTGGGCGACTACGCGGCCGGCTCCAACCACGTGCTGCCCACCGGCGGCTGCGCCTGCCACTCCTCCGGCCTGTCCGTGCAGACCTTCCTGCGCGGCGTCCAGGTCGTCGAGTACGACCGGGACGCGCTCGCCGACGTCGCCGCGCACGTGGTCAACCTCGCCAACGCGGAGGACCTGCCCGGGCACGGCGACGCGATCAAGGCGCGCTTCGACTGGACGGTGCCGGGATCGTGACTGCTGTTACTCCTTCTGTGACTCCTGTGACTTCTGAGGCTGGTGCGACTCGGGTGACTCGGATCGACGACCTCCCCATCCGCGACGAGCTGCGCGGCCAGTCCCCGTACGGCGCGCCGCAGCTGGACGTGCCCGTCCAGCTGAACACCAACGAGAACCCGTACCCGCTCCCCGAGGAGCTGGTCGCCCGGATCGCCGAACGCGTCGCCGAGGCCGCCCGCAACCTCAACCGCTACCCCGACCGGGACGCCGTCGAACTGCGCGAAGGCCTCGCCGCGTACCTCGGCCGGACCACCGGCTTCGCCGTCACCCGGCAGCAGGTCTGGGCCGCCAACGGCTCCAACGAGGTGCTCCAGCAGCTGCTGCAGACCTTCGGCGGCCCCGGCCGCAGCGCGCTCGGCTTCGAGCCCTCCTACTCGATGCACGCGCTGATCTCCCGGGGCACCGGCACCGAGTGGATCTCCGGCCCGCGCAACGACGACTTCACCATCGACCTGGACGCCGCCCTCGGCGCGATCGCCGAGCACCGGCCGAACGTCGTCTTCATCTGCTCGCCGAACAACCCGACCGGCACCGCCGTCGCCGCCGACACCGTGCTGCGGCTGTACGAGGCCGCGCAGGCCGCCGGGCCCAGCCTGGTCGTCGTCGACGAGGCGTACGTCGAGTTCTCGCACCGGGCCTCGCTGCTGCCGCTCATCGAGGGCCGCCCCAACCTGGTGGTCTCCCGCACCATGTCCAAGGCCTTCGGCGCGGCCGGGCTGCGCCTGGGCTACCTGGCCGCCGACCCGGCCGTGGTGGACGCGGTGCAGCTGGTCCGCCTGCCGTACCACCTGTCGTCCGTCACCCAGGCCACCGCGCTGGCCTGCCTGGAGCACACCGACACCCTGCTCGGGTACGTCGGCCGGCTCAAGGCGGAGCGCGACCGGCTGGTCGACGCGCTGCGCGGGCTCGGCCTGGAGGTCACCGACTCGGACGCCAACTTCGTCCAGTTCGGCCGCTTCGCCGACACCCACGCCGTCTGGCAGGCCATCCTCGACCAGGGCGTCCTGGTCCGTGACAACGGCGTCCCCGGGTGGCTGCGCGTCACCGCCGGCACGCCCGCAGAGAACGACGCCTTCCTGGACGCCGTTCGAACAGTGATCAAGGAGCTGTAACCCGTATGTCCCGCATCGGACGCGTCGAACGCACCACCAAGGAGACCGCGGTCCTGGTCGAGATCGACCTCGACGGCACCGGGAAGACCGACATCTCCACGGGCGTCGGGTTCTACGACCACATGCTCGACCAGCTCGGCCGCCACGGTCTCTTCGACCTCACCGTCAAGACCGACGGCGACCTGCACATCGACACCCACCACACCATCGAGGACACCGCCCTCGCGCTCGGCGCCGCCTTCAAGCAGGCGCTCGGCGACAAGGTCGGCATCTACCGCTTCGGCAACTGCACGGTGCCGCTGGACGAGTCGCTCGCCCAGGTCACCGTGGACCTCTCCGGCCGGCCGTACCTGGTGCACACCGAGCCCGAGAACATGGCGCCGATGATCGGCTCGTACGACACCACGATGACCCGGCACATCCTGGAATCCTTCGTGGCCCAGGCACAGATCGCCCTGCACGTCCACGTGCCGTACGGGCGCAACGCCCACCACATCGTGGAATGCCAGTTCAAGGCGCTCGCCCGAGCCCTGCGCTACGCCGCCGAGCGCGACCCGCGCGCGGCCGGAATCCTCCCCTCGACCAAGGGTGCACTGTGAGCAAGGCGACCCTCGCCCTCATCTTCGTCGGCCTCTTCCTGGCCGGCGGCGTGATCTCGTTCTGGAAGCAGAAGCTGCCCAAGGGCGTCATCCTGGTGCTCGCGTTCGGCTCGGTCATGTGCCTGGCCTCCGGCATCATGCGCCTCTAGCCGCATGGACGCTGGATACATGGGCTCTGGACACGTGAGCTCCGGACACGTAGAGAGACTGGACACCTGAACATGGGCAAGAACGTCGTCGTCCTCGACTACGGGTCGGGCAACCTCCGCTCCGCGCAGCGCGCGCTCGAACGGACCGGGGCGGACGTCACCGTCACCTCCGACTACGACACCGCGATGAACGCGGACGGCCTGCTCGTCCCCGGCGTCGGCGCCTTCGAGGCCTGCATGCGCGGCCTGAAGTCCGTCCGGGGCGACTGGATCATCGGCCGCCGGCTCGCCGGGGGCCGCCCCGTCATGGGCATCTGCGTCGGCATGCAGATCCTCTTCGAGAAGGGGGTCGAGCACGGCGTGGAGACGGCCGGCTGCGACGAGTGGCCCGGCGTCGTCGAGCCGCTGGACGCCCCCGTCATCCCGCACATGGGCTGGAACACCGTCGACGTGCCCGAGGGCAGCCGGATGTTCGCCGGCCTCGACCCGCAGAGCCGCTTCTACTTCGTGCACTCCTACGGCGTGCGGCACTGGGAGCTGGAGACCCACAGCGCACGGATCCACGCCCCGCTCGTCACCTGGGCCACCCACGGGCAGCCCTTCGTCGCCGCCATCGAGAACGGCCCGCTCTGGGCCACCCAGTTCCACCCCGAGAAGTCCGGCGACGCCGGCGCCGCCCTCCTGACCAACTGGGTCAACACCCTCTGAGCTTGGAAGAGTTGTGACTATGAGCCGCCTCGAACTGCTTCCCGCCGTCGACGTCCGGGACGGCCAGGCCGTCCGCCTGGTCAAGGGCGCGTCCGGCACCGAGACCTCCTTCGGCGAACCGCTCGCCGCCGCCCTCGCCTGGCAGAACGCCGGCGCCGAGTGGCTGCACCTGGTCGACCTCGACGCCGCCTTCGGCACCGGCACCAACTACGAGCTGCTGCGCGAGGTCACCGGCCGCCTCGACATCAAGGTCGAGCTGTCCGGCGGCATCCGCGACGACGAGTCGCTCGCCAACGCGCTCGCCACCGGCTGCACCCGGGTCAACCTCGGCACCGCCGCCCTGGAAGCCCCCGAGTGGGTCGCCAAGGCCATCGCCGAGCACGGCGACAAGATCGCCGTCGGCCTGGACGTCGTCGGCACCACCCTGCGCGGCCGCGGCTGGACCCGCGACGGCGGCCAGCTCTTCGAGGTGCTGGAGCGGCTCAACCAGGAGGGCTGCGCCCGCTACGTCGTCACCGACGTCAACCGGGACGGCACCCTGACCGGCCCCAACCTGCAGCTGCTGCGCGACGTCTGCGCCGCCACCGACCGCCCCGTCGTCGCCTCCGGCGGCGTCTCCTCGCTCGACGACCTGCACGCCATCGCCGGCCTGGTCGGTGCGGGTGTCGAGGGCGCCATCGTGGGCAAGGCACTCTACGAGCAGAAGTTCACCCTCGAAGAGGCCCTGGAGGCGGTTTCAGGATGACGGAACGTCGGATCGTACGTGGCAGGGTCGGCGGATTCTCCCCCTGGGAGGACCAGTTCGGCTACTCGCGGGCGGTCGCCGCGGGAGACCACGTGCACGTGGCCGGCTCCACCGCCTGGGTGGACGGCCGGATCGAGCACGAGGGAGACCCCTACCGGCAGACCCTCGCCGCGTTCGGCGTCGGGCTCAACGCCCTCGCCGCGTACGGTCTGACGGCGGACGACGTGGTCCGCACCCGGATGTACATCACCCACGTCCGCGACGCCGACGAGGTGGGCCGCGCCCACCACCAACTCTTCGACGCCGCCCGCCCGGTGGCCACCATGGTGGTGGTCGACGGGCTGATCGACTCCCGGATGATGGTCGAGATCGAGCTCGACGCCTATCGATCCGGGCTGGCAAAGACCCTGGAAGGCAAACAGCCGTGACCCTCGCCGTACGTGTCATCCCCTGCCTGGACGTCGACGCCGGGCGGGTGGTCAAGGGCGTCAACTTCCAGAACCTGCGCGACGCCGGCGACCCGGTCGAGATGGCCAAGCTCTACGACGCCGAGGGCGCCGACGAGCTGACCTTCCTCGACATCACCGCCTCCTCCGGCGACCGGGAAACCACCTACGACGTGGTCCGCCGCACCGCCGAACAGGTCTTCATCCCGCTCACCGTCGGCGGCGGCATCCGCGCCGTCGAGGACGTCGACAAGCTGCTGCGGGCCGGCGCCGACAAGGTCGGCGTCAACACCGCCGCCATCGCCCGGCCGGAACTGGTCCGCGAGATCGCCCAGCGCTTCGGGCGGCAGGTCCTGGTGCTGTCCGTCGACGCCCGGCGCTGCCCCCCCGGCACCGAGACCGCGTCCGGCTACGAGGTCACCACCCACGGCGGGCGCAAGGGCACTGGCCTCGACGCCGTCGAATGGGCCGGGCGCGCGGCCGAACTCGGCGCCGGCGAGATCCTGCTCAACTCGATGGACGCCGACGGCACCAAGGACGGGTACGACCTGGAGATGATCCGGGCCGTCCGCAAGACCGTCTCCGTGCCCGTCATCGCCTCTGGCGGCGCCGGCAAGCTCGCCGACTTCGCGCCGGCCGTCGAGGCGGGTGCGGACGCGGTCCTCGCCGCGAGCGTCTTCCACTTCGGGGACCTGCGGATCGGGCAGGTCAAGGACGCGCTGCGGGAGGCCGGACACCCGGTGCGGTGACCGGCCGTACGGCTTGAGGGCCCGCTGTTCCGGCTTCGGAACGGCGGGCCCTCCCGCGTTCTCAGGCCTTCTGTCTCACGCTTCCCGCGGCTCGCCCTTGATCAGCGCGAACGGCGTACCGTGCGGGTCCGCCAGCCAGGCCAGCCGCCCGACGTTCGGCACGCTCTCGGCGGGCATCAGCACCGAGCCGCCGGCCGCCGTCGCCTTCGCGATCACCGCGTCCACGTCGTCGGCGGCGAAGTACGGCGTCCAGGCGGAGGGCTGGCCCGGCTGCATCGTCGGGGCGATGCCGCCGAAGGCCGTGGCCTGCTGGTCGCCCTCGGAAGTCGAGATCACCCGGTAGTCCATGCCCGGAGCCGGCTCGAACTTCTCCACCCGCCAGCCGAACAGCGCCTGGTAGAAGCCGAACCCGGCGCTCTGGTCCGAAGTGTGCAGCTCGGACCAGACCAGCGTGCCGTCCTCCGACACCACGTCCAGACCGGTGGTCGCGCCCGGCTGCCAGACCGCGAACCTGGCCCCCTGCGGGTCGGCGAACTGGGCGAACCACCCCTCGCCCATGACATCCATCGGCGGGACCAGGACCGAACCGCCCGCCTGCTCGGCGGCCTGCGCGGTGGCGTTCACGTCGGCCGTACGGAAGTACGTCGTCCAGGTCGGCTGGTCACCCTCGTCGAGCGGGCCGACGGCGCCGACCGTCCTGCCGCCCAACTGGAAGAAGCCGTAGCCGCCCGCCTCCGGGCCGCCGGACCGGAACGTCCAGCCGAACACCTTGCCGTAGAACTCGGCCGTGGCGGGAATGTCCGGGCTGCCGAGATCGATCCAGCAGGGCGCGCCGGCCGGAAAGTCGGTGGTGAGCATGAGGTGGTGCCCCTTCGACGGAAGACGTGACCAGGCCGGTTCCGTCAGGCGCGCGCACGCACCCTCCCCGACCCTCTGCGAGTCTGCACCCGCCCACTGACATCCGCAGCCGGGGAGCGGCCGGAGTCCTCAGCTGCGCCCGCGGAAACGGGCCCACTGCTGAGCCGCCCGGTTCAGCCCGGCAGTCCACGGGTCCGGATCGTCTCCGGCGATCTCCGCCCACATCCGGGCCTGAGCCCGCGCGAAGGCGTCCAACACGGTCGGACCGCCGGTGTGCCAGGCCGGGACCCTGGCGGCCCACGCTTCCGCCGCAGCCGGGCTGTGGCCGCCCGCAGCGATCAACCAGACCACCCACAGGGCCGGGTCGATCCAGGGCGCTCCCCGGGTGGCCCACGCCCAGTCGACGAGAAGTGCATGGTCTTCGCGGATCAGGACGTTCTCGTTGTTCAGGTCGGTGTGCAGGAGGTGGTTGCCGCCGAACTGGCGTAGTACCCCGGGGTCGTCCACGTAGGCGGCCCATCGCTGCTCGGCACGGCGCAGCTCGATCGGGGGACACGGGGTGCGGCCGAGCCGGCTGAGGGCGTCGACCATCAGCTCCAAGTCCCCGGTGTCCCGGTAGTCGGCGTGGCGGGCCTCGACGTGCTCGAACGCGACGAGGCTCCAGCCGTCGACGTCGAGGTGCCAGAGGACGGTGGGGGGCGAGGCCTTCCACGTAGGGGTTGATCTCCCTCTCACGTCGCTGTGTCCACACGCGTGGGTGACTCAGCTGCATCCCCTTGACGAAGACGGCGCCCCTGGCGGTGCTGAGTCTGGCGGCGATCTCGGAGTTGAAACCGGCCGAGACGGTCTGCGCGGCAAGGACCGGCGTCCCGAGGCGGGCAGTGACGGCCCGGTGCACGGAGCCGGGCAGGTCTGCCCAGTGAAGGCGGGTGGTGGTCACGGCTCACAGGCTCCCAGAGTCACCCCGGAGGCCGACGGCACCGCAGTGAGGGCGACGATGGTGAGCGCGCCGTTTGAGCGTTCGGTGCCTCTCGTTCGGCGGGGTGTCGGGACGCTGAGGGTGGCCCGTACGCTTTGCGGATGGAGCGAGCTGGAGTGCCTTCGTTTCGCGCGGTGATCTTCGACTTCTTCGGTGTCCTGACCTCGAACATGGTCGAGGTCATCACGTGGTTCGAGGACCGGGAGAGGATCGCCCGGGGAACCTTCCTGCGAGCCTGGGCCGACCCCCGAGGGCAGGACCTGTTCCGCCGCCTCGAACTCGGCCAGATCAGCCAGGAGGATTGGAACAGCGGGTTCGCGACCCTGATGGGCGTGAAGCCGGACAACCTGCTGGGCCGATACCTCCACGACGCCTTTCCCGCCTACCCGGTCCTCCGGGTCGCACGGGAAGCCCGTGCGGCAGGGATCCGGACCGCGGTACTGTCCAACAGCCTCGGCAGGCAGCCCTACGACCCGTACACCGGCTTCGACCTGCACGGCACCTTCGATGTGGTGGTGCTGTCGGCAGAGCACGGTGTCCGCAAACCCGAACCTGCGGCCTTCCGGATCGTGCTGGAAAACCTTGATGTCCGCGCCACGGAGTGCCTGTTCGTGGACGACAGCGAGGAGAATCTCGCCGCTGCTCAGAAGCTCGGCTTCACCCCAGTACACGGGCTGGACGAGGACCTGGTGGCCCGGCAACTGCGCAAGCTTCTGCACCTACCCGGCCTCTAGGAAGGCGCGAACCCCCGCGTGAGCGGTGTGCGGGGCCAGCTTCTCGCGCAGGCCCCGCAGTTGGGTGGCGGAGCGTGCGGAGTCGACTGACCCCAGGCAGGCCGCCGCGTGCCTGCCTGTCGCCACGGCAGCGTCCAGGTCGTGCATTTTCAGGTGTGCCTCCGCCGTCCGGGCAAGGTAGATGGCGTGGCTGCGGGGGAATTCCTCGTCGCCCGGGTAGGCGGCATTCATTCCGGCTTCGAAGCACCTCAGGGCCTCGGCTGGGTCGCCCAGCTCCAGAGCGGACGAGCCGGCGATCATCTCGATTTCGCCGTAGTCCACCCAGTAGAGGAAGTTCGGGTCGTCCTCCCGCTTCCCCTTGTCCAACGCCGCGCGAGCGAGGTGAAGTTGGTGCTTGGCCTGCTCCTTCGCGCCAGCCTTGGACAGCGCTCGGGCGGTGCGGGCGGCCAGCATCGCCTCCATTCGCGGGGTGCTCCTGCCTCGCACCTGGGCCCTGGCCGCGTCGAGGAGGTCCACGGCCCGGTTGGCCAGGTTGGGGGTGGAGTAGCACTGGATGGCGGCGAACGAGAGCGTGTAGGCGCCAGCGAGCACGTCACCGCACTCGGCGGATGCCCGCAGGGAGGCGTCGAAGTAGTTCTGGGCGACGCCGAAGCGGTCCTGGTCGAAAGCGCTCCAAGCGACCTGCCGGGCCGCCTCGGCGGCGATCGCGAACAGCCGCACGAGGTGGCTGCCTTTGTAGCGCCCGGACTTGATCGCAGCCACTGTCAAGGCCAGGTCGCTGCGCGCTGCCGTGTAGACCTCGCCGCTGCCGAGTTCGTCGTCCACTCGGCGCAGGTGGTCGAGTCGGCCCTCCAGTCCCGCCAACAGGGCCGGGCCGTCCACTGGTGTGGCCCGCGGGTCCAGTAGGGCGCGTTGGATGGCCGTGATCCAGTTGTTTGCCGACGCCGACAGTGCGGCGCCGACGGCGAGGAACCCCCTGCGATCCACTCTTCTCCCGTCTACCAGGTTCGTGAGAACCGCCAGGGTTGCCCCGGCCTGGTTCCAAGGAACGTCCACAGGGGCGGCATCCGCAAGAGCAGCGGCGAACGCTCCGCCCGTGTCGAGAACCCGGTCGTAGGCGGCGGCGACCGAGTCGGTCACCCGCCGGTTGCCGTTCTCGACGTTGCGCATGTACGCCATGCCGAACCCGCTCGCGCGAGCGAAGTCCGCCCAGGTCATGCCGGATGCGCGGCGGGCTTCCCGCATGTCGTTCCGCAGTTGATCGGGCATCGCGGCGCTCCTCGGAAATGGGATCGCAGTTGGATCGCGCCACGCCATTGTCGTCGCGGCGCTGGCGGTGTGTGCTCGATTCAGTACAGATCGCGACAGTCCCCGCCTGACGTCGACGCTCGCTCGTCGCCGCGGGGTTGCTGTGCAGCGATCCGTCCACGCAGTCATGTCCATCAGTCACCATCCATCTGCTGCAGTCGAGTTCAGGCTGCCCTGCGCCGAAAGGTGCACCGTCAATGCCGCACTCTTCTCCGCCGCTCGATCGCTCGCCCGCAGGCCGGCTGAACAAGCCCGTCATCCCGAGACGACGCCCGATCGGCACCTACGCCATCGGCAAGCGGGCCAAGTTCGAGGCCGCCCGAACCGTCAACCGCGCAGACGCCAGCGACTCTCTGACCGCCGAACTCACCCTGACGGCCCATGAGCTGACCGGACCTGGGTTCGTCTGTGACTTCGGCGACCTCGCGGCATTCCAGAGGCACATCGAGGCGGCCCTCGACCACCAGGACCTCGACACCCTGCTCGCCGATGTCACCGACGCCGGCATCGCCGGCCACCTCCACCGCTGGGCGGCGGCGAACCTGCCCGTCGGCGCCCGAGGACGACTGAGCGAGGTACGCATCCTCACCGGCCGCCCCAGCAGTCCCCCTGACCCGGAAGCCGTCCACTTCCGGGCACGGCACTGGCTGCGCGGACTGCCGGTCGGACACAAGTGCGCCCGGCCCCACGGCCACGCCTACCTCATCACCCTGCCCACCGGGCCCAACCACGGGCAGCACCTGCCCATCCCCGCCCAACTGCGCGCACACCTGATGGCCGCGTTCCACGGACAGGTCCTCAACGACGTCCTCCCCGACCTCAATCCCACCTCCGAGAACCTGGCCGCGCACCTGGCCGACTTGCTTTCCGCCCGGGGCCTGTCGGGCCCCACCGGGCGGCCCTACACCGTGCGCGTGTCGGAGACGGAGACCACCTGGGCCCAGTTCACCCCGGACGCCGGAGCAGCCGCATGACCGGCCGGACGCTGCTGCCCGTGAACAGCCCGCGCCAGAGCATCGTGCTCTGCGAGACGTTCGGCCCGACGGTCCAGGGCGAGGGCCCCTCGGCGGGGCAGCATGCGTCGTTCCTGCGGATGGGGGACTGCAACCTCGCGTGCAACACCTGCGACACCCCCTACTCGTGGGACTGGAACCGCTACTCCCGTTCCGAGCAGACTCGCCGCGTGCCCCCCGAGCAGGTCGCCGCCGAACTCCTCCAGCACCCGACCCGGCTCGTGGTCATCACCGGTGGCGAGCCGATGATGCAGCAGGCCCAGCTGGCGCCGGTGGCCGCCCGCCTCACCGAGGCCGGACGCCGCATCGAGGTCGAGACCAACGGCACCATCGCCCCCGAGTCCGCCTTCGACCGGCACATCTCGCTGTACGTCGTCTCCCCGAAGCTCGCGCACATGGGCATGCCGCAGGTGCGCAGGATCAAGCCCGACGTGCTGGCTGTATTCCAGGCCACCAACCGGGCGGTCTTCAAGTTCGTCCTTGACAGCCCGCAGGACGCGGACGAGGTCGCGGTCCTCCAGGAAGCGTACGGGCTGGAACGGGTGTGGATCATGCCGCAGGCCACCACCGCCACGGCCGTTCTCGACGGTATGCGTGCTCTCGCCGACACCGCGATCGAGCGGCGCTGGAACCTCAGCCCCCGCCTCCACACGCTGCTGTGGGGGGACGAACGTGGCCGCTGATCGTGCGCCCAGGAACCTGACCTGGGGCGACATCGAGACGCAGACCGGCCGGATCGCCTCGGCGACGGGCGAAGTCGGCATCCCGCACACCATCGTCGCCGTCGTCCGCGGCGGCATGGTCCCGGCGGTGCTGCTGGCGCACCGCCTCGCTGTCAGGGACGTCCGGGCGGTGGAGGTCACCCACACCGTCGACGACTCGACCAACGCCGCAAAGACGGCCCGGCCGGTGGCGCGCAACGCCGCCTCCCTCGGAAACCTGTCCGGCCTCGACGTCCTCGTGGTGGACGACGTGGCCGGCACCGGCGACACCCTCGCGGCTTCCGTCCGCCTGGCGGAGCAGGCGGGAGCGGCGCGGGTGCGCAGCGCGGTACTGGTGCTCAACGAGGCGAACTGGACCGGAGACCGGCGGCCGCACGAGGCCGTGACCTGCATTGGGGAAACCGTCGGCTGTTGGGTGGTCTTCCCATGGGAGGAAAACGCCCCGGCGTCGGCCGAGAGGGAGGGATCACCGTGAGCACGATCGCGTTCTGCCTGCTGTCCTACCGGCCCAACCACCCCAGCGGGATCGAGCGATCAATCGCCGCGCTGGTGGAGGGCGTGCGCCGACTCGGCCACACACCGCTGATCCTGGCCGCCGGTCCCGCCGGGCCGGACGACCTGCTGGAACCGGGCCTGGTCCGGCTGGAGAGCGTTATCCTGCCGCGCCCGGCGCTGAACGAGGACGTCCTCGCCGCGCTCGCGGACCCCGCGCCGGTGGTGGCGGAGGTCCAGGGCATCCTGGCCCGCCACCGGGTGGACGCCGCCTGCTGGGCCGACACCCTGTGGGGCCTGGGCTACCTCAACCCCGCACCGGCCGGGGTGACCTCGGCGCTGATGATCCACAAGATCAGGCCCAGCGGCGAGGACCGGTGGCAGCGCGCACTGGCCGCCGTGGACGTGGTGTGCCCGGCAAGTCAGTACCTCGCCGAGGAGGGCGCAGCGGCGGGCCTGCACCGCGGCGAGTGGGTCACGGTGCCCAACGCGCTGCTCACCGATCCCGCCCCCGTCCCCGACGGGACCCGGGAGGCGCTACGCAGGGAAGGGCCGATCCGCATCGCCTCCCGGGTGGAGCCCGCCAAGGGCCTGGCGGAGTTCCTGACCGCGATGCCCGAGGACTGGGCCCGGCCCGTCGAACTGGTCCTGGCCGAGGCCGACTTCGAGTTCTTCACCGGCATGCAGGGCCAGGTGCTCGCGGCCTGCCGTGAGCAGGCCGCCCGCCGCCCGGACGTGGTGCGGATCCTGCCCGCGCTCGGATGGCGGGAGGTGCCCGCGTACCTGGCCGGGGCGGCCGCCACCGTCATCTCCTCCACCGAACCGGAGACGTTCTGCCACACCGCCGCCGAGGCCATGTCCGTCGGCACGCCCGTCATCGGCTTCGACTTCGGGAACGTCCCCACGATGACGGGCCCGGCCGGACGTGCCGTTCCCGCCGCCGACGGGCAGACGGGCCTGTTGGACGCGCTGAGCCGCCTGCTGGCCGACCCGGACGCGTACCGGGCCGCCAGCCGTGCGGCGCCGGGCCGGATCACCGCGTTCAATCCCGAGGACGCCGCCCAAGCGCTGCTCACCGCCCTCGGCCTGTAACACCCTCACCTCACGAGCTCCACCCTCGTCGCACGCACCCGCTGTGCGGCCCCGTCGACTCCTTCCCACGGACAAGAGGAGGGCACCCGTGTTCAACCCCGCCCCCGGCGACCGCGCCCTGGTGGTCGCCCCCCATCCCGACGACGAATCGCTCGGCCTGGCCGGCACCATCGCCAAGCTGACCGGCCACGGCGTGAGGGTGGACGTCCTGGCCGTCGCCCTCACCAGCGGCCCCATGCACGGCGGCCACTCCGATGCCACCACCCGCACCCGCGAGTTCACCGACGCCTGCGACGTTCTCGGCGTGAAGGCGCGGACCATCGCCTGGGTCGATGACCCGCGCGCCGCCAACCCCGCCGCACACCTGCCCGACCTCGTCCAGCTGATCGAAGCCGGCCCCGTCGCCTCCCTCGCCACCAGCCGACCCCATGTGCTGTTCCTGCCCGCCGCCGACGCGCACCACCAGGACCACCAGGCCGTCCACGCCGCAGGCCTGGCCGCCGCCCGCCCCGCCCTCGCCCGCCACCGGCACGTCCCGTGGACCGTGCTCGGCTACGACGGGCCCGAGGACCGCGCCTACCTCGCCCCGAAGACCACCCGGCCGCTGATCGTGGACACCAGCAGCCACTGGCCCGCCAAGCGCAAGGCCCTGGAGTGCTACGCCACCCAGCTGCGCCTGGCCCCGCACCCGCGCAGCCTGGAGAAGATCCACGCGCAGGACGAAGCCGCGGGTGCGGCGATCGGCACCGGGCTCGCCGAGCGGTTCGCTATCTACCGGATGGCGGCCTGACATGCGAGGCCCCGCCCGCCACGACGTGCTGGTCGCGCACCAGCCCGCCTACCTGCCCTGGCCCGGCTACTTCTCCCGGCTCCTGGACGTCGACAGGCTCGTGCTGCTCGACCACGTCCCCTACAGCGAACGAGGCTGGCAGAACCGCAACTTCGTCACCGGCCCGCTCGGGGAACGCATCCGGCTGACCGTTCCCGTCACCCGCGTCTTCGGCGAGCCCCTGGCCAAGGCCCTGGTCGCCGACGACCGGTGGCGCGGCCGGCATTGGCGCACCCTGCGCGAGGCCTACGGCCGCGCCGCCCACTGGCCGGGGCTGGAGCAGCGCCTGCTGCCGATCTACGAGCACCCGTGGACGCACCTCGCGGACCTGAACCAGGCGCTGCTGGCGGTGATGCTGGACGCCTTCGGCCTCGAGGTGCGGCTTGAGCGCTCCAGTGAGATCGCGCCCGACGGCGCGAAGACCGCCATGCTCGCGGACCTGTGCCGGCGCACGGGCACGAACGTGCTGCGGGTGGGCACCGGCGCCGCCGACTACCTCGACACCGCTTGGCTCACCGAGCGCGGCATCGGCGTGGAGGTCGCCACCTACCACCCGCCCGCCGCGATGCGCCCGAGTACCGGCGCCGCCGCATCCGCCCTGGACCTGCTCGCCCACCACGGCCCCGGTGCCCTCCGGCTCCTGGAAGCCGGAGGCCGTCTGCACCCCCAGGCACCGACGATCGAGGAGACCAACGCGTGAACCCCACCGCTGCCCACGACAAGCCCGCGACGCCCGGTATCGACGCCCCGCGGGTCGAGTCGATCATCGGCGAGCTGCTGAACGCCCTCGGCCAGGACGTCACCGGCGAGGGTCTGACCGGCACACCCGGCCGGGTCGCCCGGTTCTGGAAGGAGTTCCTGGAGTACGAGCCCGGCACCACCGACACCGTCTTCGAGCACCACGCCGAGGGAGAGGGCTGCGTCGCCGTCGGCGGCATCCGCACCGCCAGCGTGTGCGAGCACCACCTGCTGCCGTTCACGGTCCAGGTGTGCGTCGCCTACGCGCCCGCCGGCCAGGTGCTGGGCCTGTCCAAGCTGGTGCGCATCGTGGAGCGGCACGCCCACGCCCTGCAGTTGCAGGAACGCCTCAGTGCCCAGGTCGCCGAGGAGGTCGCCCGGCTGACCGGCAGCAAGGCGGTCGCCGTGTGGGCGGTCGGCGAGCACCAGTGCATGACGGTGCGCGGGGTGCGCGCCCACGGCTCCCGCACCGCCACCGAGTACCTGCTGGCGCCCCTGGCCGACGACCCCCGGACGGTGGAGCGGCTGCGCCGGGTCGCGGCCCTAGCAGGCGGTGCGCGGTGACCGCGTGGGTGGACCTGGAGGGGATCAACGGCGTCGGCAAGACTCGCCTCGGACGACTCGTGGCCGCCGTACTGGGCGAACTGTGCGTGCCGATGGTCGAACTTCCCGACTCTCCGCCCGGCGGCCTGCCCAGGCAGGTCATCGCCGCGCTGCACGGCTGCGGTGACCGGTTCCTGCGCACCGGGCACCCGCGCACGGAGACGCTGCTGCTGGCGGCCTTGCAGGTTCACCGCTTCGAGTCCCTGCCCGCGGTGGGCGCCGGCCAGGTCGTGCTGGAGGACCGCGGCCCGACCTCGGTCGCCGTCTACCAGGCCGCCGTGCTTGCCGAGGCGAACGGCGCCGCCGACGCCTGGGCGCTGGAGCAGGCCCAGGCCATCGCGCACCTCATCGAGGCGTGGCGACCGCCGCCCACGACCACCGTGCTGATCACCGACGAACCGGGGAGGTGTCTGGCCCGGTTCGAGGAACGCACCGGCCAGCCGTGCACCGGCAGCGAACGCGCGCTGATCAGCCGGGCCGACCGCGTCTACCACCTGCTCGCGAATGACCGGCCCGACCGGTACGTGCTGCTCGACCGGCGTACCACCGGCGAGGCGGAAGCCATCGAGTTCATCGCCGAGGCGTGCCGCACCGCGGCCGCCTCGAACCACACGGAGGGAACAAACCAGTGAAGGGACCGATCAGCGTGCTGTGGGGGCTGCGCTCGTTCTGCGCCTCGCACGGCTGCCTGGCCTGCTACTTCGGGACGATCCCCGAGCACCGCGAACAGATGCCGACCGCCCCCGGGGTGCTCTCGCACCTGTCGCCCAACGACCTGACCACCGCCGAAGTGTTCGCCTTCGCCAAGACCCTGGCGCACTCGCCGGTCGGCAGGGTGTTCCTCGCCGGCGGCGAACCGCTGCTGTGGAAGCCGATCATCAAGCTGATCCAGGTCCTCAAGGCCGGCGGCCTGGAAGTCGTGGTGTGCACCAGCGGCGTCGCCCTGAACCAGCCCGACCTGCGCGAGCCACTGGTCGAACTCGGCGTGGACGCCGTGTCCGTGTCGCTGGACTCGGCCGACCCCGCCTACAACGACCGCTGGCGGCCGCCGCGCCGTGAAGGCGACGGCTGGGAGGCCGTCGTGTCGGGCATCAGCGCGCTGATCCAGGCCCGCAGCTGCGCGCCCAGGCCGAAGGTCGGCATCTACAGCGTCATCACCCGCCTCAACCTCGCGGACGTCGTCGCCGTGCCCGAGCTGGCGGCCTCGCTCGGCTGCGACTACGCCGTCCCGCAGCCGATCGCCCTCGACCCGGGTCACAAGCTCGCCGACACGCTGTCCCTCACCCCCGAGCAACTGCCCCAGCTGCGCCAGCGGTTCAAAGACCTGTACTCCGCCAACCTGCCGATCACCCTGCCCTCGCGCACGTACCCGGGGCAGATCGCCTCCGCCGTCGCACAGCCGACCGGCCTCGTGCCGGGGTGCTTCGGCGGGGACACCCTCTTCTTCATCGAGCCGGACGGCACGGTGTGGGACTGCCCGTCCTCCCTGAAGATCGCCGCCACGCCGCCGCAGCGGCAACGCACCATCAAAGACGCCAAGGCCCAGGACCTGTTCCCGGCCCCGGCCGCCTGCGCTGCCGACTGCTCGCTGTTCAGCGTCGACTGCGTGAACATGTGGCCGCTCACCGGATTCGACCGCATCCTCACCGCCGCCGGACCGGAGGCGCCGGATGCCTGACCGCAACAGCGCCGCGCACCGGGCGATGGCCGCCGCCGTCGCCCGCATGCCCGACCCGGTGAGCTACCAGGAGACCGCCCTCCTGGAGACCGACCTCGTCGCCGCCTTCGGCACTTGCCGGGCGGTGGCCGTCTCCTCCGGCACCGCCGCGATCACCACCGCGCTGGCCGCCTGCGGCATCGGCGAGGGCCACGAGGTTCTCCTGCCCGCCGTCACCGTCGTCATGACGGTCGCCGCCGTCGCCGCCTGCGGCGCCCGCCCGGTGTTCGTGGACTCCGCCGCCGACGGCCGGGGCATGGACCTGAACGACCTCGCCGCGAAGACCGGCCCCGCAACCCGGGCCGTGGTCGCCGTCCACCTGGCCGGCCGCACCGACGGCATCCACGACCTGGCTGCCTACACCCGCGCCACCGGCCTGCGGCTGATCGAGGACGCCTGCCAGGCCCAAGGCACCACCAGCGGCGGCCGCCAGGCCGGAACCATCGGCGACATGGGCTGCTTCTCCCTCAAGGACGGCAAGCTGCTGGCGTGCGGGGAAGGCGGATACCTCCTCACCGACAACACCGATCTCGCCGCGCGGGCAGCCGCCTACCGCACCCACTGGCAGAGCGACGCCCCTGACGCCCCCGCCGGAACCCATCTCGGCGTCAACTTCCGACTGGCCGAGCCACTGGCGGCCCTCGCCCGCCACCACCTCACCCGCTTCCCCGAAGCCCTGGCGCAGCGCCGCGAGCAGGCCGCCGCCCTCCACCGCGCCGTGGATGGCACACCCGGCCTGGAACCCATCACGGCGGCTGCGGGGGAGGAACCGAACGGGTACGCCGCGCTGTGGCGGCTGACGTTGCCCGACCCGCGGGCCTTCGCCGCCCGCCTCGCTCAGGCGGGCGTGCCCAACAGCACCGGCACCCACCGCCTGACCGCCGCCCACCTCCACCCGGCCTGCTCCCGCTTCGCCTCCGGAGATCTGCCCCACGCGCGGGTTACGGTGGACGCCCTGCTGGCCGTCCCGTTCACCGAGCACGACACCGACGAGGCCATCCATCGAAGGGCGTTGACGATTCGACGGGAGGCCGTGCGATGGACGCGCTGATGCACGATCCGCGGTTCGCCGTAACGACATTCCTCGTCACGGACTTCGAGACCGTGACCCCGGCAGGCCGTCCCGCCGAGCCGATCGAGGTCGCCGCCCTGGCCCTGCGCCCCAGCGGCGGCCGACTGGCCGAGGTGGGCCGGTTCGAGGCGCTGATCCGCCCTCCCGCCGATGTCCCGGTCACCTCGCTCGACGTCCAACAGACCGGCATCACCGAGAAGATGCTCGCCGATGCCGCTCCGGTTGCCGAGGTGATGGCCCGGCTGGACTCCGGTCTGGTCTCGCCGTCGTACCGGATCGTCGCCCACCATGCCCCCACCGAGGCCGGACTGATCGCCCACCAGGGCACACACTGCCCGGTCCTGGCCGGCACCCCGCTGCTGGACACGGTGCGCCTGGCCCGGGCGCTCTTGCCGGGGCTCGGCTCCTACCGGCTCGATGCCCTGCTCGGCTACTACGGCATCCGCAAACCGGCGGGCCGGCACCGCGCGATGCCGGACGCCGAGGTCACTGCCCAAGTCCTTTCCCGGCTGCTGACGGACGGGTGCGCCGCCGGGCGGTGGCGCACCCTCCTGGATCTGGACGCGGCGGCCGGCCTTCAGCCCAAGCAGGTCGCCGCCCCGCCGGAGGCGGAGCAGGACGCCCTCTTCTGATCCCGGATCAAGAAGCGACGGTCAGCGATCCGTCGCTGATCATCGCGAACAACGCCTTCAGCTGGAGCCGGGAGTCCTCCGCGAGCCCCTCGGCCTCGGAGGCCTCCTGCTCGGTGAACCACCGCACCTCGTGCACCGCCCCCTCATCCGCGCCCCGCTCGTGAACCCGAGCAACGAACACATGGTCGATGTGGCGATGCGGCTCACGGGTGTGGTTGTCGGCGCAGGCGTACATCTCCACCACCCACCACGGCGCGACGGGCGCGGTGTGCGGGAAGCCGGCGGGAAGCGCGAGCGACGGCCCGGGAAGCAGCTCCGCGTCGAACCCGGTCTCCTCCCGCACCTCCCGCACCGCCGCCTCGGCGGCACCCTCATCAGCCTCGATGTGTCCGCCGGCCGGAAGCCACTCTTCCAACCGCGGGTGCCACACCAGAGCCGTCCTGCACACCCCATCCCCATCCACGTGGAAGAGGAATGTACTCGCCGTCGATTCCTTGATCATCCGCAACTCCTCGGCACCGGGCCCACCTTCACGCCGCCAGGCCCTCGCGGTCCGGCGGCCGGGCCGAGCCTTTCACAACCCTCACCCCCGACATGCCCGCCAGTCACCGATCCGACTGGCGCATCGTCAACCCAGCCAACGGAGAGGCCCGTGGAACCCGTCTGGAACGGCCACCTGACCTGCGACTACGAGCGCACCAGGCCCGGCAGCACCGCCCTGGAACTCGACCTCTACACCACCTCGCTCACCAGGTGGCCCACCGTCCTCATGAACGACCCGCGCCCCTACGGGCAGCTGCGCCGCGCGGGAATCGTCGACATTCCCGAACCGGACCACCGCACGCTCACCGAATCCTGGCACCGACAGCTCGGCGACCCCGACTACGCGGCCGCCATGGTCGCCGCCGCCCGACGACGGCGCCAGCACACCGACACGGCCCTCGACAGCCTCGAACACGCCCTCCGCGTCGCAGGGGGGAAGACCGGGACCTGCCTGGCGCGGGCCACAACAGCGTTCCTCGACGTGATGTCCACGCACGTCGTCAACTGGCTGCTGCCCGAACAGCAGTGGGAAGACCTGCTCACCGACCTCCTGGGCGGCCGGCGCCAGGGCCGCGCCTGCCTTCTCGTCCTCAACACCCCCGACGCGGCCGGACACCTGCTGGACGCCCACCAGTTCCTCCTGTCCAACGCCGCCGCCGTCCGCGACGGCACCGACCTGGCCGCCGCAGCGACCGCGGTCAGCGCCCGCACCGGCACCCTCTACGGACACGGCCCGCCCGCCGCCACTACCATGCCGCTCGAAGATCGGACCGCCGTTGCCGAACTGATCGTCACCACCGCCCGCACCGACACCGACGGCCAACTCCAAGCGATCGGTGATGCCCGCCACCGCGCCACCGTACTGCGCGACGCCTGGGCACTGGCCGCGCTCCTGGCCGCCGCCGGCGACACCGCCGCCACCCGCCAGGTGACGGCGCTCACCGCCGTGTGCCGGTGGGCGGCCGACAGCGAGGAGAGCCGCAAGATCCAACGCCACCGCTACCTGGCGGCCGCGCGCCGCTGCTGCGAGCGGGTCGACATCGACCCCACCGCCGTGACCACCGCCGACCTCCTCCACCTGGGAGCCGCCCGATGACCAGCACCACCCTGCGCTCCCTGAACGAGCCGCTGGAGCACACCAGCGCGGGAGCCAAGGCCGCCACTCTCGCCCGCCTCACCGCCGCCGGGCTCCCGATCACCGAAGGCGTCGTGATCCCCGTCGGCTACCCCGACGGCCTCCTGCCGTCCGCCGTCGCTGAGATCCTCAAGAACTGTGCGGCGCCCCACGGGCTGATCGCCCGCTCCTCCGCCGTCGCCGAGGACGGAACCAGCGCCTCCTACGCAGGCCTCTACACCTCCCGGATCTGCCTCGCCCACCCCACCGCGCTGCTGGACGCCGTCCGCGCCGTCCGCGCCTCCGTCCACAACCCTGCCGTCGCCGCCTACAGCCGCGCCCTGGGAGCCGAAGCTTCGCCGCCTCAGATGGCGGTCCTGGTGCAGCCGGTCCTGCGGCCGGCCTGCGCGGGCGTCCTCGCCGCAGACATCACCCGTGGCAGCTGGCGGATCGAAGCCGTCCACGGCCTCGCCGAGCCGCTCGTCAGCGGCAGTCGGACCGGAGAGATCCACACCGCAGGCCCCGACGGCCAAGCGGCCGTTCGCCCCACCACCCAATCGGTGCTCCTGCTCCCCGGCACGCCGCAGGAGCTGACGATGCCCCCGGGCGAGTGGGTGACCCTCGTCCCCGGCTCCGCCACCACCGCGAAGGTCCAGACGTCCGGATCGGGCATCCTCCACCTCTACACCCCCGGCGCCCTGTCTGAGGGGCCGGTCCTCGCCGACGACCTGCGCGCCCGACTGCTGACCGTCGCCGCCCAGGCCGCAGACGTCCTCGGCCTGGAGCACATCGACATCGAGTGGGCGATCACGCCCGACGGGCAGCTCCACCTCGTCCAGGCCCGCCCGCTGACCGTGCCGCTCACCGACGCCGCCGCGTCCGCCCCCCTCACCGACGCGCAGGTGCTCCACGGCATCCCGGCCGCCCCTGGCACCGGCGCAGGACCAGCGACCTTCGACGCCGACACCGCCAGCCGCGTCCTGGTCTGCGGCGCACTAGACCCCGGAGCGGTCGCCGCACTGTTGGCCCGCCCGGCCGCCGTCGTGGCCACCACCGGCGGACCGCTCTCCCACACCGCGATCATCACCCGCGAGCTGGGAATCCCCTGCGTCACCAACGTCACCGACGCCCTGACCGCCATCGCCCCCGGCACGCTCCTCGAGGTCGACGGCAGCGCGGGAACCGTGCGCCTCGCCTCCGCCGTCCCCACCCAGCGCACGGAGCCGCCCCGCTCGCTCGCCTCTGTCGCGGTGCTCACCCGCGCCCTGGACACCACCGCCCCAACGGACGGCCGGGCGGCGACGATTCTCTGGTACGACCCGGATGGCCCGACCACCGCTGGCCACGAGCATCCTGTGGGCGTGCTGCTGCCCGGCGACCTCCCGGCGCCGGTCACCGTGCCGGCCACCCACCGACCGCTCCGCCTGCCGGGCATGGGCGTGCTGCTGTGGGCCAGCGACGCAGCACCCCCGCCTGCCGAGATCGCGGTCCTGGACCCCGAGGGAGAGATCCTCTACCGCCGGGCGGTTCCCCATGCAGCAAACTGACCCGTGCCTTCGCGGCTACCAGGACCCGACCGACGTGGCCCAGCCGATCGCCGATCAGACGACTGTTCTCAAGCCCGCTACGGAGTCGATGACTCTGTTGGTCGCCGCCGTCATCGTCCACGACCTTGAAGCTCAACGTGTCGTTCTTCTTCGGCGGGGGCCCAAGGCCAAGTTCGCGCAGGGCCTGTGGGATCTGCCGGTCGGCAAGAGCGAACCAGGCGAGCCGATCACGGAGACGGCGGTTCGCGAGCTCAGGGAGGAGACCGGGCTCGTCGTCGCTCCCGAGGACTTGCAACTTGTCCACGTCATCCATGGTGCTCGCGGCGTCGAGGCTCCCAACGGCTTCCTGACCGTCGTTTTCGCGGCTCACCGGTGGTCCGGTGAGCTCGCGAACGGGGAACCTGCCAAGCGCTCGGACGTTACGTGGGTCGGCGTCGGTGCGGTACCGGAGGAATTCGTCTCCACTACCAGGGACGCTCTGATCAGTTATCTGACCAATGGACCGAGCGTCTCTCTCGACTCGTGGCGGAGCTGATTGTCGACCGGGAGTTTTCGATCTCCTCCCATTTCTATCGGTCTTGGGTCGTCGAGCGCTGCCCCTCGGTATTCCGAGGGGCAGCGCATCATTTTTCTCTCTTTTACCGCGCGGGTAGGGGGAGGACGTGGCGGAGGGCTTCGAGGGCGTCGGGGGAGCCGTCTGTGGTGAGGGTGGTGTGGGTGCCGCGGCCGTAGGTGAAGAGGACCAGGTCGCCCGGTTCGCCGGTGAGTTGGACGGTGGGGGAGCCGGCGGGGCCGACGGTGAGGGACTGGCCGTCGGGGCGGCGCAGGGTCAGGCGGACGGGGGAGCGGCGGCCGGCTTCCAGGCGGGCCAGCAGCGGCAGTCGGCGCCACAGGGCTTCGGCGCGGCCGGCGGGCACCGGGGAGGGCGTCCAGTCGTCGGCGGCCCGCAGGACGTCCTCGGCGTGCACGTAGTACTCGACGGTGTTCGCGGCCTCGTCGGCGCCGGGCAGGGCGAACAGGGAGAACACCGGCGGGCCGGAGCGGAAGAGCTTCAGCAGTTCCTCGTACGGGCGCTCGGCGTACGCGGACTGCACCCGGTGGGTCCAGTCGGCGAGGGCGCCGACCCGGATGCCGGCTGCCGCGTCGGCGCGGCGTTCCCGGATCACCAGGTGGGCGGCGAGGTCGCGGGTGGTCCACCCGGCGCAGAGGGTGGGGGCGTCCGGCCCGGCGGCGGCCAGGAGTGCGGCGAGGCGGTGGCGTTCGGCGAGGGCGTGGTTCGACATGGCGCCACGATAGAGGCTGTCAGTGCAGGTTGCCGGTGAGCTTGGGGCCGCCCTGCTTGTTGGAGGCCGTCAGGGTGCAGGTGTAGTCCCGCCAGCCCTGCTGGTAGTTGGCCTGGGCGGGGCCGAACTGGCGGCCGTAGTACGTCTTCCCGTCGTTCTGGCGGGCCTTGGCGGCGGCCTCGGCCTCCTTGCAGCCCTCGCGCATGGCGAGCGAGATCGGGATCTCGCCGGTCAGGCCGTCGGCCAGTTTCAGGTCGGCGATCACCTGGCCGTCGTGCTCGCCGGTGCAGGGGCGCTCCTCGGCCTTGGTGATCACCGGGCTGAGCTGCGGGTGGTCGAAGCAGGCGCCGACCGGGAAGAAGGCGTACGGCGGGGCCTTGGTCGGGGTGGGTGTCGGCGTGGGGGTGGGTGTCGGGGTCGGGGTGGCCGTGGGGGTGGGCGGAGGTGGCGAGGCGGCGGGCTTGCGCTCCTCCGGCCAGAGCAGGACGGTGGCCACCACCGCGAGCAGCACGGCCAAGACGGCCACGACGGCGAGGACCAGGCCCCGGGACGGGCGGGGGTCGGCGGCTGCGGGCGGCTGCTGCTCGGAGGTCATGGCCATGAGGATGGCCCACGCGGGGCCCGCCCGGCAGGCGGTTGGCCGAAATCGCCCCTTTACGGCGAGGTTCGGGGTGGGACGGGATAGGCTCCCCGGCCGCACGGATCCGGCCCGGAGGTAGTGAGTGCACCGCGTAGGGCCCACGGGGTAGGGCCCACCGCACAAGGCACGGCGCGGGGTGCAGGCCGCACCGGGGCTGCGGGCCGGACTGCAACAATGGCCCCATGTCCACCACACCCGCCACCCCCGGCACCACCGCCCTGGCCCCCGAGATCGCCGCGCGCCTCAAGCGCACCGAGGACGGCCTGCTCCCGGCGATCGCGCAGCAGTACGACACCGGCGAGGTGCTGATGCTGGGCTGGATGGACGACGAGGCGCTGCACCGCACGCTCACCACCGGCCGCTGCACCTACTGGAGCCGCAGTCGCCGCGAGTACTGGGTGAAGGGCGACACCTCCGGCCACGCCCAGGCGGTCAAGTCGGTGGCGCTGGACTGCGACGGCGACACCCTGCTGGTGAAGGTCGACCAGACCGGTGCCGCCTGCCACACCGGCGACCGCACCTGCTTCGACGCCGACGTGCTCCCGCTCGCCTGACCTCTCCTCCTGCTCCTCCTACCGGATCTCCAGAAGGTGCCGCTCGCCATGGATCTCGAAGCCTTCCGCAAGCTCGCCGTCGACACCCGGGTCATCCCGGTCACCCGCAGGCTCCTCGCGGACGGTCTCACCCCGATCGGCCTGTACCGCAGCCTCGCCGAGGAGCGGCCCGGCACCTTCCTGCTGGAGTCCGCCGAGCAGGGCCGCAGCTGGTCGCGCTACTCCTTCGTCGGCGTCCGCAGCGCCGCCGTCCTCACCGTCGGGGAGGATGGCGAGGCCCGCTGGCTGGGCACCCCGCCGGTCGGCATTCCGACCGGCGGTGACCCCTTGCAGGTGCTGCGCGCCGCGCTGGAGGCGCTGCACACCCCGCGCCGCGACGACGACGGCCTGCCGCCGCTCACCGGCGGCCTGGTCGGCTACCTGGGCTACGACGTCGTCCGCCGGCTGGAGAAGCTGCCCGACCTCAACCCGGACGACCTGCGGCTGCCCGAGCTGACCATGATGCTCGCCACCGACCTCGCCGTGCTCGACCACGTCGACGGCACGGTGCTGCTGATCGCCAACGCCGTCAACCACAACGACCTGGCCAGCGGCGTGGACGAGGCCTACGCGGACGCGGTGGCCCGGCTGGACGCCATGGAGGCCGACCTGCTCAAGCCGGTCGACCCGGGCCTGGCCACCTTCACCCCGGCCGGGCCGGGCGAGGCCCGCTCCCCGTTCGGCGGCGCGCCGTACCGGGCGGCGGTGGAGGTGGTGAAGGAGCGGATCCGGGCCGGCGAGGCCTTCCAGGTCGTCCCCTCGCAGCGCTTCGAGGCGCCCTGCCCGGCCTCGGCGCTGGACGTCTACCGCGTGCTGCGCACCACCAACCCCAGCCCGTACATGTACCTGTTCCGCTTCCCGGGGCCGGACGGCACCGCCGAGGGCGGCTTCGACGTGGTCGGCTCCAGCCCGGAGGCGCTGGTCAAGGTGACCGCCGGCGAGGCGATGGTGCACCCGATCGCCGGGACGAGGCACCGCGGCGCCACCCCGCACGAGGACGCGGCGCTGGCCGCCGAACTGCTCGCCGACCCCAAGGAGCGGGCCGAGCACCTGATGCTGGTCGACCTGGGCCGCAACGACCTGGGCCGGGTCTGCGAGCCGGGCAGCGTGGAGGTGGTCGACTTCATGCACATCGAGCGTTACAGCCACGTGATGCACATCGTCTCCACCGTCACCGGCCGGGTGGCGCCCGGGCGGACCGCCTTCGACGTGCTGACCGCCTGCTTCCCGGCGGGCACCCTGTCCGGCGCGCCCAAGCCCCGTGCGATGCGGATCATCGAGGAGCTGGAGCCTACCCGCCGAGGCCTGTACGGCGGCTGCGTCGGCTACCTGGACTTCGCCGGGGACTCCGACACCGCGATCGCGATCCGCACCGCCGTGCTGCGCGACGGCACCGCCTTCGTGCAGGCCGGCGCGGGCGTGGTCGCGGACTCCGACCCGCACGGGGAGGACACCGAGTGCCGCAACAAGGCGGCCGCCGTGCTGCGGGCCGTCGCCACCGCCAATACGCTGCGGACGCCGGAACTGTCGTGAGTCGACAGTCGTGAGCTGTAAGCCGTGAGCTGCAAGTCGTCAGTGTCGTGAGTCGTCGAGGGAGGCGGCCGGGATGTCCGAGGTGTCGCCCGACGAACTGCGGCGGGTGGTCGTGCTCGATGCGGCCGCCCAGATCGAGGACCAGCTGGGCGGGCACGGCCGGGTGCTGTCCGGCGCCGTGACCGACGTCCCGGCCGGGGCCCCCGACCTGATCCCCGACCTGACGGTGACCGCCCCGGGGGCGGAGCCCGACGGCCGGGGCCGGTACGCCGGGCGCGACGTCGAGGCCGTCCTGGAGGTGGCCCGGCCGCACCTCGCCGAGGCGGCGCTGGCGTACGCGCGCAGCGGGATCCCGCTGTACGTGGTGGTCGACCCGGCGGCGGCGGCCTGCACCGTGCACACCGCGCCGTCCGCCGACGGCGGGTACCGGGAGGCGGAGCGGGTGCCGTTCGGCAACGACCTGTTCCTGCCGCTCGCCGGGCGGACGCTGGTGCTGCGGACGGACGAGTTCCCGGCCGGGCCGCCCACCCCGGGTGCGGGGCCGGACGCCGGGCGGGGGATAGTGGACGGGTGAGCGCACCTGACCAGACCCCCGTACCCGCCCCGCCGGCCCCCGCGGCGGGCCGCCGGACGCTCGGCGTGATGCTCCTGCTGACCGTGCTGAGCGCCGTGCTGGTGCTGACCGCCGTCGGCCGGGTCTGGGCCGAGGGCCGGGCCGGCACCCTGGCGGTGTCCGTCTCCGGCGGCGCGATCTCCGAACTCCCGGGCGGGCTGGCCCTGGTGGGGCTGGCGGCGGCCGTCGCGGTGTTCGCGGTGCGCGGCGCGGGCCGGCTCGCGGTCGGCGCGCTGACCCTGCTGGCGGGCCTCGGCGCGGCAGCCGCCTCGGCCGCGGGCGCCGGGGACACCGCCGCGCTGGACGCCGAGGCGGCCCGCAAGCTGGCGCTGTCCGGGTCGGCGGCCACCGAGGTCGGCCACACCGGCTGGCCCTGGGTGGCGCTGGCCGGCGGGCTGCTGCTGGCCGTCGCCGGGCTGCTCACCCTCCGCTACGGCCGGAGCTGGCCGGCCATGGGCAGCCGCTACGAGGCGCCCACGCGCAAGGCCCCGGCGAAGAGCGAGACCCCGGCCGACCTGTGGAAGGCGCTGGACCGGGGCGAGGACCCGACCACGGTCTGAGCGCCGGCTTCGA
This sequence comes from Kitasatospora sp. NPDC127121, assembly GCF_042677305.1. NCBI lineage: Bacteria > Bacillati > Actinomycetota > Actinomycetes > Kitasatosporales > Streptomycetaceae > Kitasatospora > Kitasatospora sp. NPDC127121. Next base: position 45,071 of record NZ_JBHXTQ010000001.1, read on the forward strand.
GTGCCGGGCCCGAGCGGGTCCGGGCTTCGGGCTCCAGCGGCCCTCAACGGGCCCCGGCGGCGGTGTGACGCGATAGACCCGCCACCCGCTTTGGGTCGCCGGTGTGTGGCCCGGCACAATGGAACCCGTCAACCCGCCGGCGGCCCCGCAGGCCCGGCCGGGCCCCGAGAGGCTAGGAGCACCACTCAGATGGCAGCAGCAGCACACGGTCACACCACCGCCGCCTGGACCGGCGTGACCATCACGTTCATCGGTTTCGGGATCGCGGGGGTCGCGATGATCCTCCCGTCGGTGATGCTGGTCTGGGCCGGCATTGCGGTCATCCTGGCCGGCGGCGTGGTCGGCAAGGCGATGTCGATGGCGGGCATGGGCCAGCAGCCGAGCGCCAACGTGTACACCTCGCACGAGGAGCAGCGCGCGGCCCGGGCCGCCGTCGCCGCCTGACGACGGACTCCTCGCAGCAGTACGACTCGCAGGAGTACGACTCGTAGCAGTACCGACTTGTAGCAGTACCGAACGGCGGGCGCGCCACGCCCGCCGTTTCGTTCTGTCCGGGCCCGGCACGGGCAGAATCGGGGCGTGACCTCCGCCTCCACCACCTCCGCCCTGCCGCCCGTCCTGCGCCGGCTCGGCCCGCCGCTGGCCGCGCTGGCGGCGGTGGCCGTCCCCGCCGTCTACGTCGCCGCGGTGGACCCGAACACCCCCGGGCACTACCCCGACTGCCCCTTCCTGGCCGCCACCGGCTGGTGGTGCCCCGGATGCGGGGGGCTGCGCTGCGTCCACGCGCTGGCCCACGGGGACTTCACCGGCGCGCTGCACGACAACGCCGCGGCCGTCCTGCTGTTCGGCGTCCTGGCGCTGCTGTGGCTGCGCTGGGCCTGGGCCGCGCTGACCGGCGCCGGGCCGCGGCCCAGGCCCCCGGTCGGGGCCCGGCGCTGGGTGCTGATCCTCCTGCTGCTGCTGGTGTTCACGGTGGTGCGCAACCTGCCCGTCGGGGCGGGGCTGGCGCCCCTGCTGGTTTGATCGCCCACGCCGGCGGGTAGCGAGCCGCGCAGGCTCGCGCACCGGTCCACACCGGGGCCCGTACATCGGTCCACTTGGTCCGCACCGCGCGTCCGGGCACCGCCGGGGAACCGGTGAAACCGCAGTTGGGGGCTGCTCAGGGGGGCGTCCGGCACGCGAGACGCACACCGGGCGGATGCGCCCCGCGCCCCCGGGTGCCGATACCATCGAAGTGCCGCCGGGCCACCGCCCGGACGGCTCGTCGCCGGCGAACGAACAGAAATGTTGGGGGCACTTCGCGTGAGCGAGCGAACCATTGACAGGTGCGTGTTGCGCGCAGCGCCTGCTGAGCGAAGCGAGGTGTGCGCATGAGTGTGCTCGACACGATCATCGAGGGGGTCCGCGAGGACCTCGCCGAACGGCAGGCCCGGGTCTCCCTGGACCAGCTGAAGGAACTCGCCGCCAAGGCCCCCGAGGCCAAGGACGGCGTCGCCGCGCTCAAGGGCGACGGGGTCCGGGTGATCTGCGAGGTGAAGCGCTCCAGCCCCTCCAAGGGCGCCCTGGCCGCGATCGCCGACCCGGCCGCCCTGGCGAGCGACTACGCGGCCGGCGGCGCCGCCGCGATCAGCGTGCTCACCGAGCAGCGCCGCTTCGGCGGCTCGCTGGCCGACCTGGACGCCGTCCGCGCGGCGGTGGACACCCCGCTGCTGCGCAAGGACTTCATCGTCACCGCCTACCAGCTGTGGGAGGCCCGCGCGCACGGCGCCGACCTCGCGCTGCTGATCGTCGCCGCCCTGGACCAGTCGGCCCTGGTGTCGCTGATCGAGCGGGCCGAGTCGATCGGCCTCACCCCGCTGGTCGAGGTGCACGACGAGGAGGAGATCAAGCGCGCGGTGGACGCCGGGGCGCGGATCATCGGCGTCAACGCCCGCAACCTCAAGACCCTTGAGGTGGACCGCAACACCTTCGGCAACGTCGTCCACGCCATCCCGGACAGCGTCGTCAAGATCGCCGAGTCCGGCGTGCGCGGCCCGCTGGACGTGATCTCCTACGCCAACCTGGGCGCCGACGCCGTCCTGGTCGGCGAGTCCCTGGTGACCGGCAAGGACCCGCGCGCCGCGGTCGCCGACCTGGTCGCGGCCGGCGCGCACCCCGCCGTCCGGCACAAGGACTGACCCGCCGACATGAAGATCGCCACCCGCCTCGCCCCCGGCTGCCGCCCGCGCGGCTGCCGCGCGCCCGCACGCCGGGTGCTGGGGCGGCGGGTGCGCTACGTGATCGGCTGCGAGCCCGGGCAGGTGCCGGGCCGCCGATGGCGACGGACATCCGGCTGAGCCCAGCCACGAGACGTCCCTGTCGTCATCTTCCAAAGGACTCCACCATGTCCGACAAGTCCGCGAAGGACTACCTGCCCGGCGCCCAGGTGCCGGACGCCCGAGGCTACTTCGGTGCCTACGGCGGCCGCTTCATCCCCGAGGCGCTGGTCGCCGCGGTCGAGCAGGTCGCCGAGGAGTACGAGAAGGCCAAGGCCGACCCGGCCTTCGCCGCCGAACTCGACGGCCTGCTCAAGGACTACACCGGCCGCCCGAGCCCGCTGACCGACGTGCACCGCTTCTCCGCCGAGGCGGGCGGCGCGCGCGTCCTGCTCAAGCGCGAGGACCTCAACCACACCGGCTCGCACAAGATCAACAACGTGCTGGGCCAGGCCCTGCTCACCCGGCGGATGGGCAAGACCCGGATCATCGCCGAGACCGGCGCCGGCCAGCACGGCGTGGCCACCGCCACCGCCTGCGCCCTGTTCGGCTTCGACTGCACCATCTACATGGGCGAGGTCGACACCCAGCGCCAGGCGCTGAACGTCGCCCGGATGCGGATGCTCGGCGCCGAGGTGGTGTCCGTCACCTCCGGCAGCCGCACCCTCAAGGACGCCATCAACGAGGCGTTCCGCGACTGGGTCGCCAACGTGGACTCCACCCACTACCTGTTCGGCACCGTGGCCGGCCCGCACCCCTTCCCGATGATGGTCCGCGACTTCCACCGGGTCATCGGCATCGAGGCCCGCCAGCAGGTGCTCGACCGCACCGGGCGGCTGCCCGACGCCGTCGTCGCCTGCGTCGGCGGCGGCTCCAACGCGATGGGCATCTTCCACGAGTTCATCCCCGACGCCGGCGTGCGCCTGATCGGCTGCGAGGCCGCCGGCGAGGGCGCCGACACCCCCAAGCACGCCGCCACCCTCACCAAGGGCGACCCCGGCGTGCTGCACGGCTCGCGCACCTACGTCCTCCAGGACGAGGACGGCCAGACCATCGAGTCGCACTCCATCTCCGCCGGCCTCGACTACCCGGGCGTCGGCCCGGAGCACGCCTGGCTGAAGGACACCGGACGGGCCGAGTACCGCCCCGTCACCGACGACGCCGCCATGCAGGCGCTGCGGCTGCTGTCCCGCACCGAGGGCATCATCCCGGCCATCGAGAGCGCCCACGCGCTGGCCGGCGCCCTGGAGCTGGGCCGCGAGCTCGGGCCCGAGGCCACCATCCTGGTCTCGCTCTCCGGGCGCGGCGACAAGGACATGCACACCGCGGCCGAGTACTTCGGCCTGTACGACGAGCCGGCCGGCGGCTCGGCCCACGACGCGGCCCACGGGGGTAAGTGACCATGGCATCGAAGCTCAGTGGCATCCTGGCGGCCGCCAAGGCCGAGGACCGCGCCGCGCTGATCGGCTACCTGCCGGGCGGCTTCCCGACCGTCGACGGCGGCATCCGGGCGATCAACGCGCTGATCGAGGGCGGCTGCGACATCGTCGAGGTCGGCCTGCCGCACTCCGACCCGGTGCTGGACGGCGCCGTCATCCAGACCGCCGACGACATCGCGCTGCGCGGCGGCGTGCGGATCAAGGACGTGCTGCGCACCGTCCAGGAGGTCGCCACCGCGCACCCCGAGGCGGCGGTGCTGGTGATGACGTACTGGAACCCGGTCGACCGCTACGGCACCGCGCGCTTCGCCGCCGACCTCGCCGCCGCGGGCGGCGCCGGCTGCATCCTGCCGGACCTGCCGGTGGAGGAGTCCGAGGAGTGGCGCAAGGCGGCGGACGAGCACGGGCTCGACACCGTGTTCGTGGTCGCCCCCAGCAGCAAGGACCCGCGCCTGGCCGAGGTCACCGCGGCCGGCAGCGGCTTCGTCTACGCGGCCGCCGTGATGGGCGTGACCGGGACCCGCGCCCAGGTCGGCTCGCTCGCCGAGGACCTGGTCGCCCGCACCCGGGCCACCACCGACCTGCCGGTCTGCGTCGGCCTCGGCGTCTCCACCCCCGCGCAGGCCGCGGAGGTGGCGGGCTTCGCCGACGGCGTGATCGTGGGCTCCGCGTTCGTGAAGCGGATCCTGGAGGCCGGTGACGACGAGGCGGCCGCGCTGGACGCGGTGCGCGCCCTGGCCGGCGAGCTGGCGGCGGGCGTCCGCCGGCGCTGACCCCCGTACCACTGACGGCCCGTCGCCCTTCGTGGGCGGCGGGCCGTCGCGCTTGCGTGCGCCCGGCTCGCCGGGCGGCGGCGCTCGCGCGGCCCCGAACGGGTGAACAGCGACGGGCACACGCATCAGGCGGGGTTGACCGGCGTTGAGTGGAGGGACGAGTGCACGAACGAGGTGCACGGGGGTTGCCGAGCGAGCGAAGGAGTGAGCCGGTGCCGGGTCTCCATCGGGCCGTTCTGCTGCGGGCGGCCGCCGCCGCGCTGGCGCTCGGCGCCGCCGTCGGCGCGCACACCGAGGTGGGGCAGGCGCTGGCCAGGCGCGGTGCCGAGCGGGCCGTGCGGGACGCGTACGCCTGCGCCGAGGCGGCCCGCTGGGACGCCGCCGAGCGGGCCGCCCACCCGCACCACGAGGGCCGCGCCGACCTGTTCGACCCCGGCCGTCCGCCCGGCTGCCGCTCCTGAGGGCCGTGCGGACCTGATCGACCCCGGCCGTCCGCGCGGCCACCCGCCCGGCCGTCCGCCCTTGAACGGACGTTCGCCGGATTCGGACACACCATCACCAGACGTCACCCATCCGGCTTAATTCCTGAATATGGAGGAACCGCCCTTCATCCCTTACGGTTCATCAGGAAGTGAACGAGTTTCCCGAGGGGGGTTCCCTGATGGCCGGCCCGGCAGCGCAGCCCGGTGACCCGGCGCCCGCGCCGCCCGCCCGGCGGCCGGTGCCGGCCTGGAGTCCGTGGCTGGGCACCGTCGTCCGGCTCGGCCTCGCGGTGGTCTGGGGCTGGGCCGGCCTGGCCAAGATCGCCGACCCGGCGGAGGCCGCCCAGGCCGTCCGCGCCTACGAGATCCTGCCCGAGGGCCTGGTCAAGCCGGTCGGCTACGCCCTGCCCTTCCTGGAGCTGGCGCTCGCCCTGCTGCTGGTGATCGGCCTCGGCGTCCGGATCGTCGCCGGCGTCTCCGCGCTGCTGCTGCTCACCTTCATCGCCGGGATCGCCGCCGCCTGGGCGCGCGGCATCTCGATCGACTGCGGCTGCTTCGGCGGCGGCGGGCACGTCGACGCCTCGCAGACCGAGTACCTCCAGGAGATCCTGCGCGACACCGGGTTCCTCCTGCTGGCCGGGTGGCTGCTGTGGCGGCCCCGCACCAGGCTCTCGGCGGACGGCTGGCTGGCGAGCTGACCGGCCGGCCCCCGCCGCACCCCCACCCCACCCCACCCCACGAAGGCCCTCCCCGATTGTGGATGTCAAGGCAATGAGCGAGAAGAACCGAGAAGGCAAGCGCACCGCCCGCGAGCGGATGCTGGAGCAGCGGGCGGCCGACGAGGCCACGTCCAAGCGCAGGAAGAAGCTGTTGGTGGGCGGCGCGGTGCTCGTGGTGATCGCCGCCGCCGTGGTCACCGGCGTCGTGGTGCAGAACCAGCGCTCCAAGCCGGAGACCCCGGTCGCCGCCCCCGCCGGGACGATCGGCGACAAGAACCTGGTCATCCCGGCCGGCTCGGCCAACGCCCCGGCCGTCCTCACCGTCTACGAGGACCCGCGCTGCCCGGCCTGCGGGATCTTCGAGCGCGAGTTCTCCTCGACCGTCGACCAGTTGGAAGACGCCGGCAAGATCTACACCAACTACCACATCGTGTCGTTCATCGACCGGGCCGTCCCGGGCAAGGGCTCCAAGGCCGGCGCCAACGCGCTGGCCTGCGCCCAGGACGCCGGGCACTTCCGGGACTTCCACGACGTGCTGTACCGCAACCAGCCGGACGAGACCAGCGACGCCTTCGGCGACAAGGCCGTCCTGATCAACCTCGCCAAGCAGGTCAACGGCCTCGACACGCCCGCCTTCGAGGCCTGCGTCAACGACAACAAGTACGGCGGATGGGTGTCGTCGGTCCAGCAGGACTTCGACAAGTCCAGCTACAAGTCCACCCCGACCGTGCTGCTCAACGGCCAGCCGATCTACCCCAAGAACGGCGCCGAGGAGATCACCCCGGCGAACCTGGTGAAGTGGGTCGACGCCGCCAACCAGGGCAAGCAGCTGGGCACCGCGGGCTCCAACGGGCAGACCCCGGCGCCCACCAGCACCGCCTCGGAGGCCAACAACCCGTCGCCGACCGCAGGCTGAGCCCCGCCCACCGCCGGGTGACCGCCGCCGCCTCCTCCCCGTCCGGAGGGGGCGGCGGCGCCGTTCCCAGTGCCCGTTGTTCGGTATCTGTGACCCCGGGGGTGCCCAGCAGGGGCCGCAGACCCTGTAGCGTCGGAACCGCCATGGATATCGCCTACATTCCCAGCCCGTCGCGGGGCGTCCTGCACCTCGGACCGATCCCGCTGCGCGCCTACGCCTTCTGCATCATCCTCGGTGTCGTCGTAGCCGTCTGGCTCGGCAGCAAGCGCTGGGTCGCCCGGGGCGGTGCCAAGCACACGGTCGGCGACATCGCCGTCTGGGCCGTGCCCTTCGGCCTGGTCGGCGGCCGGCTGTACCACGTGATCACCGACCACCAGCTGTACTTCGGGGCCGGCAAGAACCCCTGGAACGCCTTCAAGATCTGGGAGGGCGGCCTCGGCATCTGGGGCGCCGTCGCGCTCGGCGCGGTCGGGGCCTGGATCGGCTGCCGCCGCCGGGGCGTGCCGCTGCCCGCGTACGCGGACGCCATCGCGCCGGGCATCGCGCTCGCGCAGGCGATGGGACGCTGGGGCAACTACTTCAACCAGGAGCTGTACGGCCGGCCGACCACGCTGCCGTGGGGCCTGGAGATCGACAAGAAGCTGCCGGGCGGCGAGGTCGTCAAGGGCGTCTACCACCCGACCTTCCTGTACGAGTCGATCTGGTGCGTCGGGGTCGCGCTGCTGGTCATCTGGGCCGACCGCCGCTTCAAGCTGGGGCACGGCCGGGCCTTCGCGCTGTACGTGGCCGCGTACACGGTGGGCCGGTTCTGGACCGAGTGGCTGCGGATCGACGAGGCGCACGTCTACTTCGGCCTGCGGCTGAACGACTGGACGTCGATCGTGGTGTTCATCGGCGCCGTGGTCTACCTGGTGGTCGTCGGCAAGAAGCGGCCCGGCCGGGAGGACCCGGCGAGCATCGACCCGCTGGCCGACGAGGAGGGCGAGGCGCAGGGCCCGTCCGACAAGGCGGCAGTGTCCGAGAAGGCTGGCAAGGCTGCGGGGTCCGAGAAGGCGGGCAAGGCCGAGAAGGCGGGCAAGGCCGCTTCGGCGGAGAAGGCCGCCGGGAAGCCCGCGCCGTCCGAGAAGGTCGCCGGGGCCGGTGAGACCGCCGAACTGTCCCAGTCCGTGGACGAAAAGGCGGACGCGGAGGCAGCCCCCGAAGCCGTCGAGAGCGCCGACAAGAATGCCAAGAACCTGACCTGACCTGGGAGTTCCCCCCGCTTCGGCCGCCCGCGCGATGCTCGCGCAGGGCGGCCGAAGCGCTGTTCGGACAGCCTTACTTTGCTGGAAATGCGCAGGTCAGACGGTCTACGGTCGGGGCAGACGAATCGAACGGAGGGGAACTGCCGTGAGCGCGACCACCCTGGAGCCCGAGGCCGGGCACCACCCCCGCATACCCGCTGCCGGGCACCACCGGGACGTGAACGGAGGCTGGCTGCGGCCCGCCGTGTTCGGGGCGATGGACGGCCTGGTCTCCAACTTCGCGCTGATGACCGGCGTGGTCGGCGGCGCGGCGTCCAGCGGCACGGTGGTGCTGACCGGGCTCGCCGGTCTGGTGGCCGGCGCCTGCTCGATGGCGGCGGGGGAGTACACCTCGGTGGCCTCGCAGGCCGAGCTGGTGCAGGCCGAGATCGAGGCCGAGCGGCTGGAGCTGAGCCGCAACCCGCACGGCGAGCTGGCCGAGCTGGCACAGCTGTACATGGCCCGCGGGGTGGAGCCGGAGCTCGCCCACGAGGTGGCCCGGCAGCTGTCCGCCAACCCGGACCAGGCCCTGGAGATCCACGCCCGGGAGGAGCTGGGCATCGACCCGAACGACCTGCCGTCACCGTGGGTGGCCGCCGGGTCGTCCTTCGCCTGCTTCGCGGTGGGCGCGCTGCTGCCGCTGCTGCCGTACCTGCTGGGGGCGACCTCGCTGCTGCCGGCGTTGCTGCTGTCGGTGGTGGGGCTGTTCCTGTGCGGCGCGGTGGTGGCCCGGGTGACGGCGCGCAGCTGGTGGTTCAGCGGGCTGCGGCAGCTGGTGCTGGGCGGGGCGGCGGCCGGGGTGACGTACCTGCTGGGGTGGCTGATCGGCGGGCACGTCGGCTAGGGGCTCTCTTTCGGATCACGCCGGGCGCGCGACGCCGGAGCACGCACCTCGCCGCGTTGTCGTCGGTCGCCGATGCTCCGCATGGACTCCCTCCTCCGTCTTGCGATGCACGCACTCCGACGCCGCGCGCTGATCCGACGTGATCCGAAAGAGAGCCCCTAGGTCCTGTCCGGCCGGGGTGTGTGTGACGACCCGGAGGAGTGCATGACTATGCCGGGCAGTGGGTGACGTTCCACACACGGCCGCCGGGCGGTGCCTGGCCTAGTCTCACCATCCGGGCCTCGGGGCCGAGGATTCGCATCCGTGGGTGAGCCCTCGGGATCGATTCACAGGCGTCCTTGATCGTCCTGTGTGGCGATCGGGTTTCGCCCCTGTTTCAGGCGGCCGACCGCCGGGCACAATCGAGGGGACGCGCATTGTGGCGCGTCCTCTCATTCCCCCCTTGACCTGCGGATCAGTCCGCCATGTGGACGAGATATTCCACTTCCCGGGATCTTGGGCATCATGTAACTTGCACGAAATCGCATCAGGGCCAACGTCGTCCCTCCTTGCACCACACAGCCGAAAGACGACGACGGGAGAGCCGATGCTGCCTGCATCCATGCACTCCGCCAACGAGCCCCAGGCCGGCGCAGCCCGCCAGCCGTACGCGCTCGTTCCGGATGCGCGACCTACCGCTCAGGGCCTGTACGACCCGCGAAACGAGCACGACGCCTGCGGCGTCGGTTTCGTCGCCACGCTGACCGGCATCGCCGACCACACCATCGTCGAACAGGCGCTGACCGTCCTGCGCAACCTGGAGCACCGCGGCGCCACCGGCGCCGAGCCGGACTCCGGTGACGGCGCCGGCATCCTCACCCAGATCCCGGACGCCTTCCTGCGCGGCAAGGTCGACTTCGAGCTCCCCGCCGCCGGCTCCTACGCGGTCGGCATCGCCTTCCTGCCCGACGAGGACGCCGCCGACGCGGACGCCGTCGCCCGGATCGAGGCCATCGCGGCCGAGGAGGACGTGACCGTCCTCGGCTGGCGCGACGTCCCCGTCACCCCGGACCTGCTCGGCGCCACCGCCCGCAGCGTCATGCCGCGCTTCCGGCAGCTCTTCCTCGCCAAGGACGGCCTGGCCGGGATCGAGCTCGACCGGACCGCCTTCGTCGTCCGCAAGCGCTCCGAGCGCGAGGTCGGGGTCTACTTCCCGTCGCTGTCCGCGCGCACCGTCGTCTACAAGGGCATGCTGACCACCGGCCAGCTGGAGCCCTTCTTCCCCGACCTGTCGGACCGCTCCTACGCCTCCGCCGTCGGCCTGGTGCACTCGCGCTTCTCCACCAACACCTTCCCGAGCTGGCCGCTCGCCCACCCGTACCGGTTCGTCGCCCACAACGGCGAGATCAACACGGTCAAGGGCAACCGCAACTGGATGAGCGCCCGCGAGTCCCAGCTCGCCACCGACCTCATCCCCGCCAACCGCAACGGCCGCGGCCTGGAGCGGATCTTCCCGGTCTGCACCCCGGACCACTCCGACTCCGCCTCCTTCGACGAGGTCCTGGAGCTGCTCCACCTCGGCGGCCGCTCGCTGCCGCACTCGGTGCTGATGATGATCCCGGAGGCGTGGGAGAACCACGCCACCATGGACCCGGCCCGCCGCGCCTTCTACCAGTACCACTCCAACCTGATGGAGCCCTGGGACGGCCCGGCCTGCGTCACCTTCACCGACGGCACCCAGATCGGCGCCGTGCTCGACCGCAACGGCCTGCGCCCGGCCCGCTACTGGATCACCGAGGACGGCCTGGTCGTCCTCTCCTCCGAGGTCGGCGTGCTCGACATCGACCAGGAGAAGGTCGTCAAGAAGGGCCGGCTGCAGCCCGGCCGGATGTTCCTCGTCGACACCGCCGAGGGCCGCATCGTCGGGGACGAGGAGATCAAGTCCTCCCTCGCCGCCGAGCACCCCTACGCGGAGTGGGTCGGCGCCGGGCAGATCCAGCTCGCCAAGCTGCCCGAGCGCGAGCACATCTTCCACACCCACGCCTCGGTCACCCGCCGCCAGCAGACCTTCGGCTACACCGAGGAGGAGCTGCGGGTCATCCTCGCGCCGATGGCCAAGACCGGCGGCGAGGCGCTCGGCTCGATGGGCACCGACTCGCCGATCGCCGCGCTCAGCGAGAAGCCGCGCCTGCTGTTCGACTACTTCGTCCAGCTCTTCGCGCAGGTCACCAACCCGCCGCTGGACGCCATCCGCGAGGAGCTCGTCACCTCGCTGCTCAGCAACCTCGGCCCCGAGGGCAACCTGCTGGCCGCCGAGGCCGCCGCCTGCCGCTCGGTCGGCATCACCTTCCCGGTGATCGACAACGACGAGCTGGCCAAGCTCGTCCACATCAACCACGACGGCGACCAGCCCGGCCTCAAGGCCGTCACGCTCTCCGGCCTCTACAAGGTCGCCGCCGGCGGCCAGGGCCTGGCCGCCCGGCTGGCCGAGATCGCCGCCGAGGCCGACGCCGCGATCGCCGACGGCGCCCGGATCGTCGTGCTCTCCGACCGGCACTCCGACGCCGAGCACGCCCCGATCCCCTCGCTGCTGCTCACCTCCGCGATCCACCACCACCTCATCCGCACCAAGCAGCGCACCCAGGTGTCGCTGCTGGTCGAGGCCGGCGACGTCCGCGAGGTGCACCACGTCGCGCTGCTGATCGGCTACGGCGCCGGCGCGGTCAACCCGTACCTGGCCATGGAGTCCGTCGAGGACCTCGTCGCCCAGAAGGTCTTCATCCAGGGCGTCGAGGCCGAGAAGGCCATCAAGAACCTGATCAAGGCGCTCGGCAAGGGCGTGCTCAAGGTCATGTCCAAGATGGGCATCTCGACCGTCGCCTCCTACCGCGGCGCCCAGGTCTTCGAGGCCATCGGCCTCTCCCAGGAGCTGGTCGACGGCTACTTCGCCGGCACCACCACCAAGCTCGGCGGCATCGGCCTGGAGGAGATCGCCAAGGAGACCGCCGCCCGCCACGCCAAGGCCTACCCGGCCTCCGGCATCCCGGCCGCGCACCGCGCGCTGGAGATCGGCGGCGAGTACCAGTGGCGCCGCGAGGGCGAGCCGCACCTGTTCGACCCGGACACCGTCTTCCGGCTCCAGCACTCCACCCGCAACCGCCGGTACGACATCTTCAAGCAGTACACGGACCGGGTGAACGAGCAGTCCACCCGCCTGATGACGCTGCGCGGCCTGTTCCAGCTGGACGCCCTCGGCCGGACCCCGATCCCGGTCGAGGAGGTCGAGCCCGTCTCCGAGATCGTCAAGCGCTTCTCCACCGGCGCCATGTCGTACGGCTCCATCTCCCTGGAGGCGCACGAGACCCTCGCCATCGCGATGAACCGCCTCGGCGGCAAGTCCAACACCGGCGAGGGCGGCGAGGACCCGGACCGCCTGTACGACCCGCAGCGCCGCTCGGCCATCAAGCAGGTCGCCTCCGGCCGCTTCGGCGTCACCTCCGAGTACCTGGTCAACGCCGACGACATCCAGATCAAGATGGCCCAGGGCGCCAAGCCCGGCGAGGGCGGCCAGCTGCCCGGCCACAAGGTCTACCCGTGGGTCGCCAAGACCCGGCACTCCACCCCGGGTGTCGGCCTGATCTCGCCGCCGCCGCACCACGACATCTACTCGATCGAGGACCTGGCGCAGCTCATCCACGACCTCAAGAACGCCAACCCGGCCGCCCGCATCCACGTGAAGCTGGTCTCCGAGGTCGGCGTCGGCACGGTCGCCGCGGGCGTCTCCAAGGCGCACGCCGACGTGGTGCTGGTCTCCGGGCACGACGGCGGCACCGGCGCCTCCCCGCTGACCTCGCTGAAGCACGCGGGCGGCCCCTGGGAGCTCGGCCTCGCCGAGACCCAGCAGACCCTGCTGCTCAACGGCCTGCGCGACCGCATCGTCGTGCAGACCGACGGCCAGCTCAAGACCGGCCGCGACGTCGTCATCGCCGCGCTGCTCGGCGCCGAGGAGTTCGGCTTCGCCACCGCGCCGCTGGTCGTCTCCGGCTGCATCATGATGCGCGTCTGCCACCTGGACACCTGCCCGGTCGGCGTCGCCACCCAGAACCCGGTGCTGCGCGAGCGCTTCTCCGGCAAGCCCGAGTTCGTGGTCAACTTCTTCGAGTTCATCGCCGAGGAGGTCCGGGAGATCCTCGCCGAGCTGGGCTTCCGCACGATCGAGGAGGCCGTCGGCCACGCCGAGCACATCGACGCGGCCGCCGCCATCGACCACTGGAAGGCCGCCGGGCTCGACCTGGCCCCGCTCTTCCACGTCCCGCAGCTGCCCGAGGGCGCGGCCCGCCACCGCACCACCTCCCAGGACCACGCGCTCGACAAGGCCCTGGACAACCAGCTGATCACGCTCGCCGAGGACGCCCTGGAACGCGGCGAGACCGTCCGCATCCAGCTGCCGATCCGCAACGTCAACCGCACCGTCGGCACCATGCTCGGCCACGAGGTGACCAAGCGCTACCGCGGCGAGGGCCTGCCCGAGGGCACCATCGACGTCACCTTCACCGGCTCCGCCGGGCAGTCCTTCGGCGCCTTCGTGCCGCGCGGCGTGACCCTGCGGCTGGAGGGCGACGCCAACGACTACGTCGGCAAGGGCCTCTCCGGCGGCGTCGTGATCGTCCGCCCGGCCCGCGACGCCGCGGCCATCGGCAACGACGCGCAGAACCACGTCATCGCCGGCAACACCATCGGCTACGGCGCCACCTCCGGCCGGATCCACCTGCGCGGCAAGGCCGGCGAGCGCTTCGCCGTCCGCAACTCCGGCGCCACCCTGGTCGTCGAGGGCGTGGGCGACCACGGCCTGGAGTACATGACCGGCGGCCGGGTCGTCATCCTCGGCGAGACCGGGCGCAACCTGGCGGCCGGCATGTCCGGCGGCATCGCCTACGTCCTGGACCTGCGCCCCGCGAACGTCAACGACGGCCTGGTGGGCATCGAGGCCCCCTCCGCCGCCGACCGCGACTGGCTGCGCGAGACCGTGCAGCAGCACTACGAGGAGACCGGCTCCACCGTCGCCGCCGAACTCCTGGCCGACTGGGGCAGCGGGGTCTCCCGCTTCTCCACGATCATGCCGACCGACTACAAGGCAGTGCTCGCCGCCAAGGACGCCGCTGAGCGCGACGGCCTCTCCGAGGCCGAGACCACTCGCAAGATGATGGAGGCGGCTAATGGCTGACCCCAAGGGCTTCCTGACCACGCCCAAGCAGCTGGCCGAGCGGCGCCCCGTCGACGTGCGCCTGCGGGACTGGAACGAGGTCTACGTCGAGCGCAGCCTCCTGCCGATCATCACCGAGCAGGCCGGCCGCTGCATGGACTGCGGCATCCCGTTCTGCCACAACGGCTGCCCGCTCGGGAACCTCATCCCCGAGTGGAACGACCTCGCCTACCGGGACGACTTCGTCGGCGCGATCGAGCGGCTGCACGCGACCAACAACTTCCCGGAGTTCACCGGCCGCCTCTGCCCGGCGCCCTGCGAGTCGGCCTGCGTGCTCGGCATCAACCAGGACGCGGTGACCATCAAGAACGTCGAGGTCACCATCATCGACAAGGCCTGGGACCGCGGCGGCGTCACGCCGCAGGTCCCGGAGCGGCTGTCCGGCAAGACCGTCGCCGTCGTCGGCTCCGGCCCGGCCGGCCTGGCCGTCGCCCAGCAGCTCACCCGGGCCGGGCACACCGTCGTCGTGTACGAGCGCGCCGACCGCGTCGGCGGCCTGCTGCGCTACGGCATCCCCGAGTTCAAGATGGAGAAGCGCCACATCAACCGCCGCGTCGAGCAGATGCGCGCGGAGGGCACCCGCTTCCGCACCGGCGTGCACGTCGGCGAGGACATCACCGGCCAGCAGCTGCGCGAGCGCTTCGACGCCGTCGTCGTCGCCGCCGGCGCCACCACCGCACGCGACCTGGCGGTGCCCGGGCGCGAGCTCAAGGGCGTCCACCAGGCCATGGAGTACCTGCCGCTGGCCAACAAGGTGCAGGAGGGCGACTTCGTCGAGTCGCCGATCAGCGCCAAGGGCAAGCACGTCGTCGTCATCGGCGGCGGCGACACCGGCGCCGACTGCGTCGGCACCGCCCACCGCCAGGGCGCGGCCTCCGTCACCCAGCTGGAGATCATGCCGCGGCCCTCCGAGGAGCGCCCCGGCCACCAGCCCTGGCCGACCATGCCGATGACCTACAAGGTCACCTCCGCGCACGAGGAGGGCGGCGAGCGGATCTACTCCGTGAACACCACCCGCTTCACCGGCGACGAGGACGGCAACGTCCAGGAGCTGCACCTCGTCGAGGTCGAGTTCAAGGACGGCCGCTTCGAGCCCGTCCCCGGCACCGAGCGGGCCGTCCCGGCGCAGCTCGTCACCCTGGCCATGGGCTTCACCGGCACCGACGTCCGCAACGGCCTGGTCGAGCAGCTCGGCGTGGACCTGGACGCGCGCGGTAACATTGGCCGCGACGGCCGGTTCGCCACCAATGTCGATGGCGTCTACGTCTGCGGAGACGCCGGCCGCGGTCAGTCGCTGATCGTCTGGGCCATCGCGGAAGGCCGCTCGGCCGCAGCCGCGGTGGACAAGTACCTCGGCGGCAAGACCCCACTGCCGGCCCCGATCCGTCCCACCGACCGCCCGCTGGTCGTCTGACGGGCCGACCGGCCCCCCGAACCCCCGGTGCCGCATCGCCGGGAGCTCAACCCGCTGCCCCCGCCAGAGTCGCCGGGCCAACGCGGTCTCCTGGCGCCTGCCCTCTTCCCCGACCAGTTGGAGGGCGGGCGCCGTCGCGTTCCCCCGCCCTACCCTGAAGCTGGCGGGCCCGTCAAGGGTCGTGTCAACTCTCAGACATTTCCCAGGACTTGGGTCTACCGTAGGCCCGTTCCGGACGCCGCGCGGGAGGGCCTGACCGGACGGACTGTTGTTCGCCGGTGCCAGGTGGCAGACTGCCGCCGACGGCCGGGGGGCTGCTGCGCGAGTGCGGAGGTTGACGCGATGAGCACGACTCAGACAAGCGGAGGCGCCACGGTACGGCGCCTGCTGCTCGGCACCCAGCTGCGCAAGCTCCGCGAGGCCAGGGGCGTCAGCCGCGAGGAGGCCGGCTACTCGATCCGCGCCTCCGAATCCAAGATCAGCCGGATGGAACTCGGCCGGGTCGGCTTCAAGGAACGCGACGTCGCCGACCTGCTCACCCTCTACGGCGTCGAGGCCGAGCAGGAGCGCGCCACCGTCCTCGGACTCGTCCGGGACGCCAACGCCACCTCCTGGTGGCACGAGTACGGCGACGTGCTGCCCGCCTGGTTCCAGAACTACGTCGGCCTGGAAGAGGCCGTCGCCGAGATCCGCAGCTACGAGGTCCAGTTCGTCCACGGGCTGCTCCAGACCGCCGACTACGCCCGCGCCGTCATCGCCGCCGGCGGCCACGTCACCGACCCCGGCGAGATCGAACGCCGCGTCGAGGTCCGGCTCAAACGCCAGGCCCTGCTCACCGCCGAGAGCGGCCCCCGCCTGCTCGCGATCCTCGACGAGGCCGCGCTGCGCCGCCCCTGGGGCGGCCCCGAGCTGATGCGCAACCAGATCGACCGGCTGCTCGAACTCGGCGAACTGCCCAACGTCCGGCTCCGGGTGCTGCCGCTGGGCTGCGCCGGACTGAGCGCCGAGAGCGGCGCCTTCACCGTGCTCGGCTTCGCCGAACCCGAACTCGCCGACGTCGTCTACGTCGAACAGTTCACCACCGCGCTCTACCTCGACAAGCCGGCCGAGGTCGCCGAGTACCGCCACGCCATGGAAGGACTGCTCGCCGACAGCCTCGACCCCGAACAGACCCGGCAGCTCCTGTACTCCGTACGCCAAGAGCTGTAAGACGTCAGTACGATGATGCCCAATCAGACCGGGCCGTAGCGGCTCGCCCGCCGACGTTCCCCGAACCGGCACGAGAGGGATCAGATGTCGTACTTCTCCGAGTTGGCGCTGCAGTACATCGACGGCGAATGGTGCAGCGGCAGCGGCTCCTGGGACATCGTCGACGTCGACCCCTACACCGGCGACAAGCTCGCCACCATCACCGTCGCCACCATCGCCGAGGTCGACCGGGCCTACCGGGCCGCCGAACGGACCCAGAAGCAGTGGGCCGCCACCACCCCCTACGCCCGCCGGCTCGTCTTCGAACGCGTGCTGCGCCTGATCGAGGAGCGCGAGGAGGAGATCACCCGCGCCATCATGGCCGAGCTCGGCGGCACCGCGCTCAAGGCCGCCTTCGAACTCTCCCTGGTCAAGGACATGCTGCGGGACTGCCTGCGGGTGGCCCTCGGCCTGGAGGGCCGGCTGCTGCCCTCGATCACGGAGGGCCAGGAGAACCGCCTCTACCGGCTGCCGGTCGGCGTCGTCGGCGTGATCAGCCCGTTCAACTTCCCGCTGTACCTCTCGATCAAGGCCGTCGCCCCCGCCCTCGCGCTCGGCAACGGCGTGGTGCTCAAGCCGCACCAGGAGACCCCGATCGTCGGCGGCACCCTGATCGCCCGGCTCTTCGAGGAGGCCGGCCTGCCGGCCGGGCTGTTCAACGTCGTGGTCACCGACATCGCCGAGATCGGCGACGCCTTCATCGAGCACCCCGTGCCCAAGGTCATCGCCTTCACCGGCTCCGACCGGATCGGCCGGCACGTCGCCACCGTCGCCGCCGCCAACTTCAAGCGCACCGTGCTCGAACTCGGCGGCAACAGCGCGCTGATCGTGCTCGACGACGCCGACCTCGACTACGCCGTGGACGCCGCCGTGTTCAGCCGCTTCGCCCACCAGGGCCAGGTCTGCATGGCCGCCAACCGCGTCCTCGTCGACCGCTCCGTCGAGGCCGAGTTCACCGCCAAGTTCGTCGCGAAGATCTCCTCGCTCACCGTCGGCGACCCCAAGGACCCGGCCACCCAGATCGGCCCGCTGATCAACCCCGTCCAGGCCGACACCATCACCGCCCAGGTCGACCAGGCCATCGCCGCCGGCGCCACCGCACTGCTGCGCGGCACCACCGTCGGCAGCCTGATGGAGCCCGTCGTCCTCACCGGCCTGGCCGAGGACGCGCCGATCCTCCAGCGCGAACTCTTCGGCCCGGTCGTGCTCGTGGTGCCCTTCGACGGCGAGGACGAGGCCGTCCGGCTCGCCAACGACAGCCCCTTCGGGCTCAGCGGCGCGGTGCACACCGGCGACGTCGAGCGCGGCGTCCGGGTCGCGCACCGGATCGAGACCGGCATGATCCACGTCAACGGCGGGACCATCGCCGACGAACCGGCGGTGCCGTTCGGCGGGGAGAAGAACTCCGGCATCGGGCGGCTCAACGGGGAGTCCACGGTGGACGCGTTCACCACCGTGAAGTGGATCTCCGTCCAGCACGGGCGCACGGCCTTCCCATTCTGAGCGTTCTTGTTCTGTTTTGGCGCTGCCGTTTTTGACGGTGCCGCCTTTGGCGGTGCTGCTTTGACAGCGCGAGGCCCCCGGCGGATGCCGCCGGGGGCCCGAGAGCGGTCCGGGGTCAGCTCACGCCGAGTTCACCGAGCTGAAGGTAGTAGTCGCCGAACTGGTCGGCGCTCAGCCGGGTGCCGGTGACCTTCACGTACCGGGCCGTGGTCGGAGCGAAGGTGAGGACCTGCGGCGCCGCGCCGGGGCGCGGCGTGCCCGTCCGGGTGGCGACGGTCGACCAGGTGGAGCCGTCCGCCGAGACCTGGACGGTGTAGTCCACCGGGAAGCCCAGGCCGGTGTTGGCGCCGTCATTGCGCGGGGTCAGGCTCACCCGGCTGATCAGGCTGGGGCCCTGGAGGTCCACGGTGACCCACTCGTTCGCAACCGGCCCGGCGGAACGGGCGCTGCTCCAGCCCATCGAGTAGTCGAGGGTGGAGTTCGCGACGCCGTCGTTGACCGCGGCCGGCCGCCAGCTGTAGGGGCCCGCCGAACTCGACGCCAGGACCGGCCGGTTGACCGCCAGCTCGCCGCCCGCCGCCTCGACCTCGGCGAACTGCATCCGGTACTGGCCGTTCGGGTCGGTGCCGAGCCTGGTCCCCGTCACCCGGACGTAGCGCACGTCGGCGGGCTGGAACGGGAAGGTCTGGACGGAGGCGTCCGACGGCTTCGGGTAGTTCTTGCGGTCGGCGACGGTCGACCAGGTGGCGCCGTCCGCGGAGACCTGGATGGTGAAGTCCACCGGGAAGCCCTTGCCGGCGGCCGCACCGTCGGCGCGCGGGTGGAGGTCCACCCGGCTGATCCGCCTGGTCGAGCCGAGGTCCAGCTGCGCCCACTCGCTGTGGTCCGCGTTCACGCCGGCGTTGCTGCTCCAGCCGTTGGTGCCGGTGGCCAGGCCCCGGCGCCCGTCGGTCAGCGCGGCCGTGCTCCAGCCGTCACCCTCGTACGTGCTGGAGGTGACGACGGCGGCGTTCTCCGCCGGGTCGGTGCCCGGGTTGAGCCGCACGTGCTCGAAGCGGGCGGACGCCCCGCCGGTGGCGAGGCCGAAGCCTCCGACCGGGTAGCCCTGGTCGGTCACGGTGAGCAGCTGGACGGCCCCGGCGTACACCTTGATCGTGCCGCCCTGGGCGGACACCCGCAGGCTGACCGTCTGGCCCGGGGTGTAGCCCGGCACCTTGGCCGACGCCAGCGGGACGCCGCTGCGGTTGACGAACACCTCGCCGGTGTTGCGCAGCGCGACCAGGTACCCGGTCTGCGACTCGGTCGGGTTCTGGTTGCGGACCACCATGCCCGCCCAGTTGGTGTCGCCGCCGTCGGGCCTGACACCGGTGATCCGGACGTCGACGGAGGCCGAGACGTCCTGGTACGCGCGCCCGGTCAGCCCGGCGACCACGTCCCAGCCGGAGTTGGCGTCACCCTGCACGTACCCGCCGTCCCCGGCCGCCGACCAGGAGCCGCGGGCGGTGCGCCAGGAGGCGTCCTTGTCCGCGCCGAAGTCGTCGGTGAACGGGAAGGCCGCGTCCGGGGCGGGGGAGGCGAGCGCGTCGAGGATCTGCCGGTGCCGCTGGTCGGCCGCCGCGCCGGAGGTGGAGAAGCTGGTGGTGCCGCTGATCAGCGAGCCGATGAGCGCGCGGGCCAGCACCGGCTTGGTGGCGGAGAGCTGGTGCAGCAGCTCGTAGTCCTGGATGCCGGCGAGCAGGGCCTCGCTGCGGACGCTGTCGTAGACGCCGTAGGTGGCCTTGTTCGGACGGACGAGGTAGAAGTCGCCGTCCATCCCGCCGTTGAAGGTGTCGAGGGGGGCGTAGTTGTTGTTCGGGTCGGTCCAGATGTTCCAGCCCCAGTGCAGGAAGCCGTTGCCGCCGGCGGACGCCACCATCCACGGCGTCAGCCGGGAGTCGGACAGCGGGTAGCTGATGTAGCGGTTGAGGTGCTTGTCGGTGGGGTTGTTGCAGTAGTAGAGCCAGAAGTCCTTCCCGGAGAGGCGGAGGTTCTGGTAGTACGCCATGTTCTCGTCGTACTGCGGCCCGCCGATGGAGGTCACTGTGCTGAGCGAGCCGTCGATGCCGGGGACCGGGCTCTGGCGGGACTCGTTGCTCAGCCCGGCCGGGAACGCGCGCTTGTAGTGGTCGTAGAGCCACACCGCGCTCCGGGTCTGCACGTCGTCGTCGGGGTTGGGCTCGTCGACGGCGCTCATGTAGAAGACGTCGCTCCAGCGCCGCCCCGGGGCACAGGTCGGCCCCGCGTCCAGGCACTTGGTGTCGAGGTGGTCCTTCAGCGCCTTGAACACCGTGTCCAGGTACGTGCCGGCCGCGTCCGAACCGGCCTGCTGGAACACCTTCTGGACACCGCCCCGGCCGTCCGGGACGAGGGTCTCCAGGTTGCTGCTGCCCTCCAGCAGGGTGGGGGTGTAGATGTACTGCAGGGCGCCGGCGTCCTGGAAGGTCTGCAGGAAGCGGTCGAAGTTCTTCCAGCTGAAGGTCAGCTTGCCGTTGGCGTCCGACGTGGTGTCCGGGATGGACAGGGCCTGGAAGTCGGCGTAGACCACGTTGTTGCGGTGCTTGGCGTGGTCGGCGGCGAAGTTGGTGATGACCTTCCACCAGTCCTCGTCGAAGGCCTTGACCGGCGCGCCCGAGCCGTCGCTCTTGGTGTACTGCGCGGGGATCGAGGCCTCGGTCCAGTTGTAGTCCCAGCCGACCGAGGTGAACCAGTTGTTCATCCGGAACGTCGACCGGTTGGCCGGCGGCACCGCCGCGTCGTACACCGTCACCGAGACCGGGACGTCCACCGCGCCGGCCGAACTCTGCACGGTGGCCCGCCCGGTGTAGACGCCGGGGGCCTGCCCGGTCGGCACCGCGACGCTGTAGTAGTACGGCTGGGTGGTGTTGGCGGCGAGGCTGTACGGGGTGTTCTCGACCAGCGCGTCGTAGTAGCTCGTCCCGCCGTCCGGGGGCTCCTGGTGGTCGTTGCCCGCCCAGCCGGTCTTCTTGTCGACGTTCGGGTGGTTGTACTCCCGGTTCACGGTGATCCGCGAGGCCGGGATGGTGGCCCCGCCCGGACCGGCCAGGTCGCCGGGGACCAGCTGGAGGCCGGTCAGCTGGGCGCCGGAGCGCACCGCGATCTGGGCCGCCTGGGTCTCGTTGCGGGCGGCGAACAGGTCGACCCGCTGGGTGGCGCGGCCGGGGACGGCCGAGGACGAGAAGACGTGGTCGTAGCCGCTCTCCACCCACACGGACGGTGCCGTGGCCGCGGATGCCGACCCTGGTGACAGGGGAGCCAACAGGGCGCCGAGCAGGGAGGGTATGAGGACCCTCGCAGTTTTTTTGCCCACCGTGTCCCTTTCTGGATGTTATGTAATTGGCATGTTGTGAAACTTCGTTGAAGGATAGTCAGGTTACGGAGCGACTGATTAGACCCGATGTGACGACGGAGTGACGGGCCCGGACGCGACGGAGTGACGGGCCCGGACACGACGAAGGAGCCCCGGCCGCGGCTGCGGCACGGGGCTCCTCGGTTCGGTCGGGTGTGGCTGAGGGGCCGGGCGGGCTAGAACACCGGCTGGCCGGCGCGCACCAGGCGCCAGGAGTCGGTGAAGAAGTCGGCCGGGTCGATGACGCCCTTGGCCTTCACCCAGGCGATCATCGTGTTGCGGATCTCGTCCGAGTTCGACCAGACCAGCTTGGCCTGCGCCACGTGCGGGAAGTTGCCGCCGCCGTTGGCACGGTAGTTGTTGACCGCCAGGACGAACTGCGCGGCCGGGTCGATCGGCTTGCCCTGGAACGACAGGTTGACGATCCGCCGGCCCTTCGGCTGCGCGATGTCGATGTCGTAGCTCAGCCCGTACAGCGAGTCGTAGTTGTAGTCCGGCGTGGTCTCCGCACCGGTCAGCGCGTCCTTGTCGACCGGCGCGCCCGGGGCCAGCTGGTTGTAGTACTTGGCCGAGAACTCCAGGTAGTCCTTCAGCTGCGCACCCGTCAGGACGCGCGCCTCCAGGGTGTTCTCGTAGATGTACAGACCCGCCGCGTCACGCAGCTTCACCTGGCCCGCCGGGATCAGCGCCGTCCGGTTGAACGGCGCCGCCTGCGCCAGCACCGGCAGGTTGGCGTACTGCCCGCCCGCCAGCGCCGCCTTCACCGCGTCCGCCTGCACCCGGCCGATCAGGTCGATGATCGGAGTCGCCCGGAACCGCGCCTCGGCGATCGACAGGTCCGTCTTGCAGGTGCCGATCTGCTGGTTGACGTACGCCACGACCTTCTTGTGCTGCTCGGTCAGCGCGTCCACGATCTCCGGGTTCTCCGGCACGGTGTTGGAGTTCAGCACCCGCGAGGACACCGAGAGGACCTTCCACGCGCCGTCGGCGAACTCGACGTCGAAGTCGAAGCAGCTCAGGCGCTGGCCCCAGCACAGCGGCTCGGAGAGCACCACGGTCTTACCGGTCTTCTTGTTGACGATCAGCCGCTGCGCCACCTCCTTGTGGGTGTGGCCCACCAGCACCGCGTCGATGCCCGGAACGGTCTCGGCCATCTCACCGGAGGCGTCCTCGGGCCAGGGCAGCTGGTCGCCGTAGGTGGTCGGCTCGTCGATGCCGGAGTGGGCGGAGACGACGATGACGTCCGCGCCCGCGGCCTTCATCCGGGGCACGTACTTGGCGGCCGTCTCGACGATGCCCGGGAAGACCATCTTGCCGGTGACGTTGGCCTTGTCCCAGATCGCGATGCCCGGGTTGGTGAGGCCGAGGATGCCGACCTTCAGCGGGGTGTCCTCGTCCAGCCACACCTCCTTGATCACGTACGGCTTGAAGGCCGGCTTCTCGTTCTTCGCGTGCAGCGCGTTGGCGCCCAGCAGCGGGAACTCCAGCTGGTCCTCGAAGGCCTTCAGGGTGGGGATGCCGTAGTTGAACTCGTGGTTGCCGAGCGCGGCGGCGTCGTAGCCCATGAGGTTCATGGCGACGGCCATCGGGTGGTCGGGCACGTTGTCGCCGTCGGTGGCGATCGGCTCGATCCGGGCGTAGTAGTAGGTCAGCTGGGTGCCCTGGATGATGTCGCCGGAGTCGATCAGCAGGCAGCGGTCCCAGCCCTTCTCCTCACGGACCTGGTTGGCCAGGGTGGAGATCTTGGCGAGGCCGACGTCGTTGTGCGCCTTGTCGGCGTACACGGCGTCGGTGAAGTAGTCCCAGTTGAGCACCCGGCCGTGCAGGTCGGTGGTGCCCATGACGGTGAAGGCCTGCTTGCGGCCCTTGCGCTTGCCCTTGGCGGCCGCCGGAGCCGGCTCGGCGGCCACGGCGGCGGGGGCGGCGGCGACGACTGCTCCGCCGGTCAGGGCGGCGCCGGCGGCGGTGGCGGCGGACCGGGTGACGAAGTCACGGCGGTTCAGGGGCATGGACGACTCTCCCGGGTGGGGACTGACGGGCCGATGGACCGTCAACTGGTGTTCGGGTGGCGTGCCGACGCGCATCGACGCGCGTAGAAGGACGCGCGTAGAAGTGTGCCGTGCGGGCCCGGCCGGTGAATAGCCCTCCGACGTTTCCAGCAGGTGAGATCTTGGCGACTCGTTCGTGACGGGGGTGCGCGGAGGGTGGGGTGGTAAGGGGCCCCGGCCTGGTCCTGCCTGGGCTTTTTCAGGCAGGACCCTCAGTTCAGCTCCGCGACCAGCCGGCGCACCTCGCGGCCGAGCTCCGCCTCCGGGTCCGGCGCGTCCGGCCCCGCCCACGGCCGCCAGGTCAGCGCCCGCAGGTAGCCGGCCACCGCCACCGGCAGCCGGTGCCGCACGATCTCCGCCGGCACCGGCCCCGGCCCCGCCGAGCGCAGCGCCGCCAGCAGGCCCGCCACCCCCGCCGAATCCGGCAGCGGCACCGTGGCCAGGTAGTCGGACAGCGCCGCGAGCTCGGGATCGGGCCGCGGTGCGGGTTCCGGTGCGGGCTCCGGTTCCGGCCTGGGCGTCGGTTCCGGCCTGGGCGTCGACGGCAGCGGAGGCGCCAGCGGATCGACGGGCGGCTCCACGGGCAGGACGACGGGCGGCTCTGTCCGCGGGCCCGGCGTCAGCAGCGCGCCGGCCCCGTACAGCCCCGCCACCACCGCCGGCCACCACGCCCCGCCCAGCCCGGCGAAGTGCAGCCCCAGCCCCACCGCGCCGCCCCCGCAGCCGACCAGGTTCCGGGCCGACTCCAGGTACCGCAGCACCCGCCGGCCGGCCCCGTCACTGGTAGCCACGAATCTCCTCGAACACCCCGTCCAGCGAACCCGACCCGTCGAACAGCTTGCCGCCGCTCACGTCCGCGATCCCCTGCAACTGGCCCACCGCCGCCTCCCCGAACTTGATCGGGAACACCGGGATCGACTTCTGCCCGGACGGCAGCCCGTCGTGGAACCGCTTGAAGTCCCCGTCCGAAGCCCCCTCGTTGCTCTCCCCGTCGGTCATCAGCACGATCGACGTGAACCGGTCGTCCCCCGCTGCCGACTGCTGCCGGTCGATCACCCGGTACGCCTCCTCCAGCGAGTCGTACAGCGCCGTACCCCCCGACGCCGCCAGCGACTGCACGTCCGCGTTGATCGACGCCAGCTCCGCCTCCGGGCCCGGCTTGCTCCCCGAGGCCGGCACCGCGTGCGTCCTCGCCCACTTCACCTTCGACGCGAAGGAGATCAGCGTCACCTCCTCGCGGTCCCGGAACCGGCGCACCGCCCGGGTGTCGTCCGCCCCCGTCAACCGGCCCAGCGCCGACTTCAGCGCCGAGATCCGCGAACCCTCCATCGACCCCGAGGTGTCCAGCACGTACACCGTCCGCGACGGCCGCCGCAGCTCGTTCTGGTACGAGGCCAGCAGCCCGTCCGCCACCGCCCGGCTCCCCGGGAACGGCAGCTCCCGCCGCCGGTCCGCCGGCAGCCCGGCCGCCGGCGACACCCCCGGCGCCACCGGGCGGCGCAGCGTCACCTCGGAGATCCGTTTCTGCACGTCCTCCTTCAACAGGTACGCCGTCAACCGCTGGAAGGAGTCCCGCTCCCGCTGCGCGGACGAGGACAGCAACGACAGCGGATAGTCCGCCGACACCACCCCGTCCACCGGGCGAATTACCGTCAACTGCTGGTCCGCCGCCAGCGACTTGTTCATCGACAGCAGCACCGACTCGTAGTTCACCAGCGCCCCGACCTTGCCCGGCTCCGCCCGGGTGTACGCCTGCGCCAGCCAGCCCGAGGAACCCGACGTCAGCTTCTGGCCGGTGAAGAACTGCTTCAACTGCGGCGCCGCCTTCTGCACGTCCCCCTCGGTCAGCGCCGCCCCCGCACCCGAGAACGCCGACGCCACCGCCACCAGCGTCGAGAAGCCCGAGTTCGACCGGGACGGGTCCGCCATCCCGTACGCCAGCTTCCCGGCCGACGCCGCATCCCCGATCTGCGCCCAGGAGACCTTCGAGCCGTCCCCCCAGCCGAGCTCGTTGAGGACCGAGGACCGAACCCCCACCGCCACCGGCGACACCATCACCGGCGTCTCCGACAGCACCTTCGACTTCCCCGCGTCGTCCAGCCGCAGGTACTGGTTGGACGGGAACCACACCGCGTCGTACTTGCCGTCCGCCCGGCCCGAGGACACCGCGTCCGCGCCGTCCAGCGAGCCCGTCCAGGAGAACTGCACCGTCACCCCGGTCGCCTTCCTGGCGTCTTCCAGGATCGGCGCCAGGTCCTGCAGCTCGCTGCCGGCCAGCACCCGCAGCACCCCCGGCTGCGCCGTCGTGGCCGGCGGGTCGGACGGCTTCGGGCCCGGCGGGGTGGAGGTGCAGGCGGCGGCCGCCAGCAGGGTCGCCAGCGCGGCGACCGTCCAACTGTGTTTCTTCATCCGGGAGTTCACTGAGCCTTCCCCTTGGCGGCCTTGATCAGCCTGGTCAGGATGTCGGGCACGGGAATCTGCGGCTGGTTGACCTTCGCCGCCGCGAGATTGGGCGCCAGGACCGGGGTCTTGCCCTTCACCAGCGCGGCGAAGGCGTCCGGGTCGTCCTGCGGACGGAAGCCGAACTTCGCCTCCAGGCGGCGCAGTTCGGCGTTGTCGTGCAGCTGGGCGGCCAGCCGCCGGCCGTTCGGCGTGCGGCCGACGATGGTGTGGTCGGTGTAGATGGTGGTGTCCGGGTACAGCACCACCATGTCGCCGGTCGACTCGCCCTTCAGCACCATCGCGGCGGCCTGCGACTCGTACGCGAGCACCAGCGGATTGCCGACCCCGGCCAGGAAGGCCTTGAACGGCTCGTCGCTGCTGCTCTTCTGGCCGCCCTGGATCGCGGTCGCCGTGCGCAGCACGTCCTTGGTGGCGTCGATCCCGGCCTGGTCGTAGACCACCTGGCGGTTGTTCAACAGGTACGACAGCAGGGCGATGTGCAGCGCCCCCGAGGAGGATGTCTCCGGGTCGGTGGTGGTGAGGAACACCGGGCCCTTCAACTCCGCGTGCTCGGTCGCGCCCGCGAGGTCGGGCCAGGTGCGGCCGGCCTTCAGCGCGGCCAGGTAGGCGTCCATCCGGAACGTCCACAGCCCGGTGGAATGGTCCAGGGTGGCCAGGCCGTTGCCCATCAGGACGTCCGCCACCGGGCGGTGCGCGAGGATCACCAGCGGCGAGTAGAACGGCTGGACCGGGACCTCCTTGATGTTCCAGTCCACGCGCAGCTTGTCGGCCGGCGGCTGACTGGCCGGGAACGCGAAGTCCTTCGCGTCGCCGTCCATCAGCCAGGAGCCGATGCTCTCCGCGTTCACCTTCATGCCCTGCTTGGCCAACTCGGCGACGACCTGCGGATCCTGGAAGAAGTCGCGCTTCTCCGAACCGATCAGGCCGGAGACGGTGACGATGTCGCCGCCCGGGTCGTCCTGCGGGATCAGTGCGTACGTCACCCCGCCCAGCAGGGCCAACGCCGCCAACACCCCCAGAGTGCGTCTCATGCCGAACGCCTCCCCCTCGTCCGCTACGTCGTCCGGGTGGTCACCCGGGGGTGACGAGCGTCCCGCCGGGCGGGGAGCGGCGGCCGAACCGGCGGTGAACCAAGGGTGAACACCCCTTCACGGGTTCGCATCGGAAGGCCGGACGGCGGCGGCACCCGGGCAGGTGCTCGCACACCGGTCCGAGGATGTGTCAGATTGTTCAACTCGCCTTACGGCAAAGGTCATCCCGCCGTCCGGACCCGCGTCGTGGTTACGCGCCGGTAATGCCTACCCTCAGCAGTATGCGCCGAGCAAAAATCGTCTGCACCCTCGGGCCGGCCACCGACTCGTACGACCAGATCAAATCCCTGGTCGACGCCGGAATGGACATCGCCCGCTTCAACCTCAGCCACGGATCCCACGACGAGCACGAGGAACGCTACCGCCGCGTCCGCAAGGCCGCCGACGAGAGCGGCCGCAGCGTCGGCATCCTCGTCGACCTTCAAGGCCCGAAGATCCGGCTCGACACCTTCGCCCACGGCCCCGTACTTCTCGAACGCGGCGACGAGTTCACCATCTCCACCGACAACGGCGTCGTCGGAGACAAGGACATCTGCGGCACCACCTACCCCGGCCTCGCCGCGGACGTCACCCGCGGCGAACGCATCCTCGTCGACGACGGCCGGGTCACCCTGGAGGTCGTCGAGGTCGACGGGCCGCGCGTGCGCTGCCTCGTCATCGAAGGCGGCCTCGTCTCCGACCACAAGGGCCTCAACCTCCCCGGCGTCGCCGTCTCCGTCCCCGCACTCAGCGACAAGGACGTCGCCGACCTGCGGTGGGGCCTGCGCACCGGCGCCGACCTGATCGCGCTCTCCTTCGTCCGCAGCGGCCGCGACATCGAGGACGTCCACCGGATCATGGCCGAGGAGGGGCGCCTCGTCCCCGTCATCGCCAAGATCGAGAAGCCGCAGGCGGTCGACAACCTGGAATCCATCGTCGACGCCTTCGACGGCATCATGGTGGCCCGCGGCGACCTGGGCGTGGAGATGCCCCTCGAACAGGTCCCGCTCGTCCAGAAGCGCGCCGTCAAGCTCGCCAAGCGCAACGCCAAGCCGGTCATCGTCGCCACCCAGATGCTCGACTCGATGATCAACGCCTCCCGGCCCACCCGGGCCGAGGCCTCCGACGTCGCCAACGCCGTCCTCGACGGGACCGACGCCGTGATGCTCTCCGGCGAGACCTCCGTCGGCAAGTACCCCGTCGAGACCGTCAAGACCATGAGCCGCATCATCGAGGCCGCCGAAACCGACATCCTCGCCGCCGGACTGCCGCCCCTGACCACCGGCAACAAGCCGCGCACCCAGGGCGGCGCCGTCGCCCGCGCGGCCGCCGAGATCGGCGACTTCCTGGACGCCAAATACCTCATCGCCTTCACCCAGTCCGGCGACACCGCGCGCCGGCTGACCCGCTACCGCTCACCCATCCCCGTCCTCGCCTTCACCTACGAACCCGCCGTCCGCAGCCAACTCGCCCTCACCTGGGGCGTCGAGACCTTCCTCGGCCCCTTCGCCCCCACCACCGACCAGATGGTCGAACAGGTCGACGCGGCCCTCCTGTCGCTCGGCCGCTGCCAGAAGGGCGACATCGTCGTCATCACCGCCGGCTCCCCGCCCGGCCTCGCCGGCTCCACCAACCTCGTCCGCGTCCACCACGTCGGGACCCTGGACAACTGACCGGAGCGGGGGGGGCCCGGGCGGGGGGGGCGCGCCCCCCCCCCGACTGCCGGTCACAGGCGGAAGGGGTTGCCGCCCTGTGCGGCGATCACGTACCAGGCGGTCGCCCCGGTGTGGAGGGAGGAGTAGTAGAAGTCGCCCTCCCCGGTGTCCAGGCCGTCGTGCGAGGCGGCGACGATGCCCTTGCCGTCTGTGTTGGCCGCGCCGCTCTGGGCCTTCTGCAGGGTCGCCATCAGGGTCGCCGCCTTCGCGGCGTCGCCGTCCGCGCGGCGGACCTGGTAGGCGGCCAGCAGGTGGGCGGTGCCCTCGAACCAGACGCCGCTGGTGTCCTTGCCGCTGAAGCCCACCCCGCTGTACGGGCCGTCGGTGGCCGCCATCCGCCCGGCCGCCCAGTCGACGGCGGGCGCGTAGGACGGGTCGAGGGTGGCCAGGTAGCTCCAGGTCTGCACGTCCTCCGGCTCGACGTCGTCGTTGGTGGTCACCCCGTCCAGGCCGGTGCCCGTCCACAGGTGGCCGTTGGCGGCCTGCACGGACTTCACGAACCGGAACGCGTTGGTGGAGCGCTGCGCCCAGCCCGCGTCGCCGGTGACGCCGGCGAGCATCGCGAAGAAGGCGCCGGTGTCGATGTTGTGCTCCGTGGCCTTCCAGGTGAGCGGGACCATCGTCTGGCCGGTGCCGTCGTCGTTGCGCAGGCCGCCGGTGTAGCCGCCGGCACCGCGGGTGTCCGCGGTGTTGTTCTGGATCCAGTTGGCGGCCTTCAACGCCCCGTCCAGGAAGCGCTGTTGGCCGGTCACCTGGTAGAGCCGGGTGAGCGCCATGCCGGCCCAGGCCATGTTCCCGGTGTAGACGGAGAACCCGCCGACGTACGGCTCGCCGGACGGGGTCTTGACGAAGGGGTCCGGCTCGTAGGAGGCGCGGATGCGGCCGTCCGGGGTGATGTCGTGGGCCTGGGCGTACAGCAGGCTGTCCCCGAGCGCCGTGGCGTGGGCGACGTCGTCGGTTCCGCCGCGTTGCAGGAACGCGGTGATGACGAGCGCGTTGTCGTACGTGAAGGAGGCCTGGAAGCCGTCCGGGCCGAACAGCTTCGGGTCCTCGAAGTGCCCGCCCTGGTAGCTGCGGGGCACGCGCAGCGTGCTGCCGGTGCCGTGGGCGTCGAGGCGCTGGGCGAGGAAGGAGTAGGCCGCGTCCACGGAAGGCCCGGAGGGCTTCACCGGCGGCTGCTGGGACGGCAGGTGCAGGCTGTCCGCGGGCGGGGGGCCGGGCGTGCTCGGCAGGTCGGCGTCCTCGTCTCCGACCGGCACCAGTTTGAAGAGCTGGTTCTCGTCGTTGTGGTCGCACGGGGCGTTGCCGGGTGTCGCGATGCTGTTCGGCACGCTCGCGCCGGGCCACAGTGCGAGACAGTTCCCGCCCTTGATCTGGAGGTGGAAGTACCAGTGGCCGCCCTCCCAGTCCGACATCTGGAGTCCGACGTCGGCGGACTGGCCCAGGTACTCGTTGGGGGCGGCGAGGTTCCGGAACATCCAGCCGCCGTCCGTCGTCTGGAGGATTTCCCAGTCGGCCCGCGGGTCACCGGGCTGGCTGCCGACGAGCCGGCCGCTCGGCAGGTCGTAGGCCATCGCCGCACCGTTGCCGTCGACCAGTTCGGTGTGGTCGTGCGGCTTGGGGTCGGAGCCCATCGCCACGCCCCCGCCGCCGCTGCCGTAGTCCTCCCAGCTCACGTGCCCGGTGCTCCAGTCGCGAACGCCGATCTTGGCGCCCAGCATGGGGAGGGCGTCCTCCAGGCCGACGAACATGATGCCGCCCGAGCAGGTGGTCGCCATCGTCTTCCCCGGCGTCTTGCAGCTCCAGGTTCCACCCGTGGTGGCCGAGACGATGCCCAGGGCCGTGATGTTGGGCGGCGCCCCCGGCAGGCCCGGGCCGCCTCCCAGCACGACGGGCCCTCCGCTGTCACCCCTGCGGGCCGCGATGGACGAGTTGTCGGCGGCGGTGAACTGCTTGAGGGCCTTCCACCCGTACATGTAGTGGTGCTCGATCTCGCCGCCCAGGTTGTCGGGGCCCTTGGCGTAGTAGTCGGTCACCTTGGTGGTGACCTGGATGTTGCAGATCTCGCCCGAGCGGGAGCCCTCGTTGCAGATCCAGTTCCCCTCGTGCGCCACCTGCGCGGCGCTCACCCACTTCTTGGTCTGCGAGATGCTGGACTGGTCGGCCGCGCCGCCCGTCCAGATCTGCTGGTCCATCGTGATGTTCGAAGACGGCTTGATGACGGCCGCGTCGAGGTAGACGGGCCCCCTCTCGTCCTGGCGGACGATGTGGGGCGAGATCCGGGTGCCGATCGCCGGCCCCTGTCCGCCCGAATCGTCCACGCCGTACCGGACGTTGGTCTCGTTGTTCGGCATGAAGCAGTGGTCCGCGGTGAGCATGGCGTTCTCGTCGCGGTACTTGATCGCGAACGCCGTGCTGCAGAACGGTGCGATGATCTGCGCGCCGCCGGCACTCGGATCGCTCCGGCGCGAGGGTTCGCCGAGGCTGATCGACTCCGTGCCGTTCGCTTCGACCGTCACCGGAACGCTCACGGACGCCACCGCCCGCCGCAGCCGCTGTGCGTCGGCCTCGCCGCCCACCACGGTCGCGGTGAGGCCGCTCCCGTCCTGCGGCATCGCCACGTCGGTGATCCGCACTCCGACGGAATCGGCGATGCGCGTCACCTCGCGCGAGGCGTCCTTCAGGTCCTGCGCACTGTGCGGCGCCGACTTGACGTCGACACGCACCGGGCTGTGCGCGACGACCGCCCGGACCTCGGGCGCCAGCTCGCCGTGCCAGTAGATCGTGAGGTGCTTCGTCTCGGGGGCGGCGACCACGCCGGCGAGGGCCTGGCTGCCGATCTGACCCGACACCTGTTCCACGGCCGAAGCGGTCTCGTTCATCTTGCCCTGGATGTCCATCAGTTGATGCCAGGACAGGAAGGGTGAAGGGCTCCCGAAGGAGTTCGCCACGGGCGCGATGCCGGGAGCCGCGAGCACTCCCACGACGGCGGTCGCGGTGGCGAAGGCCACGAGCGGCCTTCGCCACCTGCCCCTGCGGCGGGCCGGATCTTCGATGTGGTGGACCAACGGGAACTCCTCGGGGCTCGAAACTGTGGGGCGCCTCGGCGCCCTCTCACCCGTGCCTACGGGCGGGGGTGAACCCGCAGTTCAGAGCAGGTACGGGTCGGCCGAGAACGCTTGCCGGTCCGTGGTTCGGACGCCCGGATGCCACCGGTCGGTTCGCCGTTTGGCCACCGCCGGGCGTTCGGACCGGATCGGCTGCGACGGGACGTCCCGGAAACATCGGATTCGCACACCTCGTCGCTCCCGGACGGGCAGAGTGGGAACCCGATCCGCCGAACAGTCGACCTGGAGGCTCCCGTGCTCAACCTCTCCCGCGAGGAACTACCGGAACGGCACCAGGAGTTGCTGGACGTCCTGGTGACACGGCATGACCTGGCCACCAAGCGCCGCCGTAACACCTCGTTCGTACTCCTCGACCACGACGGACGTCGCTTCGCCGTCTGTGAGTACGGAGCACATTGGTACGAGGAAGGCGTGCCGGTGCACCTGGCAGTCGACCTGACCACGGGCAGCCATGTGTCGATCACCGCCTACCGCGCCTCCGCCGTGTGGCCGGGAACGTTCTGGTCGTTCTTCGAACCCGGCCGCGTCCCCTCCGACGACCCGGTGCGGGCCTGGCTGGCGACCCCGGCGGCTGCCCCCGGGCCGCGCCCGAGCGTTGCCGTGGCGTGGCCGGACCAACTCGAACGGTTCTGCGCTGCGGAGCTGGTCCGCACCGACCAACCCGAACTGCTCGCACAGGCCGAGCTGGTCGCGGACCCGGAACTTCCCGAGGACCAGACCACACTGGTACGACGGCACTCGGCGGCGGCACTGCCGTACGCCGTGCTGTTCCGCCACGAGGACGCGCTGAGCGTCGTCAACAAGCTGATCGGCAGCGGCCGGGGCTGTCCGCTCCCCGAACTCTGACAGCGGCCGCCCTGTCGATGGGTGCGCACCCGCCCCCTCCAGGGCGTCACCTCGCTGCCGCAGGTCCCGCACCAGGTACGGCAAAACACCCGAAAGGCACCTCGCAGACCTTCACCTCCGCGCCCCGATGATCCGGCAGCGGCGGACCGCCCGTACGACGGTCTCGACACAGGGTCAGCCGGCGGTCGTGTCGAAGCAGTGCGCCTCTGACGCGAGAACCCGCCGGGCCCGGGGCGGGTTCTCGCGTCAGAGCGGGTTCGTCACCCAGGGTCTACCAGTCGGTGCCGATGTTGGTGCGGTTGCCGAAGGTGTTCTGGCCGGTGCCGGGGTAGAAGTACATGTCGCCGGTGGATCCTTGGGGAGCCTGGACGGCTGCGATGTCGGTCCTGCCGTCGGCGTTGAAGTCGCCGCCGATGAGGTCGCGCATGATGTTCCAGCCGGTGCCGGCGTTGATCGGGGCTGCGAAGGAACCGGCGCCGTTGCCCGGATAAATGTACAGATTCCCGTCAGCAGTACCGACCGCGGCGATATCCGACTTCCCGTCACCGTTGAAGTCACCGCTCGCGAATTTACCCACGGTGTTCCAACCGGTACCGGCGTTGATCGGCACTGCGAAGGAACCGGCACCGTTACCCGGATAGACGTACAGATTCCCGTCAGCAGTACCGACCGCGGCGATATCCGACTTCCCGTCACCGTTGAAGTCACCACCGATGAGGTGGTCCAGGTTGTTCCAGCCGGTGCCCGCCAACCACGGCGTGCCGAACGCGCCAGCGCCATTGCCCGGATAGACGTACAGATTCCCGTTGGCGGTGTTCACCGCGGCGAGATCGACCTTCCCATCGCCGTTGAAGTCACCCGGCGTCACATTGCTGACCGTGTCCCAACCGGTACCGATCAGACTCCGCTCACCGAACGTACCGACACCGGTACCCGGGTACAGGTACATCTTCCCCGTCGCCGCATCCACCGCCGCCAGATCGGTCTTCCCGTCACCATTGAAGTCAGCCGACGCAAAACCCGTCATCCCCACCGGAATAGCGGGGCTCTGGCCGATGGCGTTGACGATCTTCTGCGCGTCGGCCGCCTGCCCCTGGTAGAGGCTGGGATAGGCCGACTGCTGGACGCCTTGGCAGACCTCGCCGATCGACTTGCTCTGCCACGTGTTGTTCGGATACGTCGAGAGCATCGCGCTGATGAACTTGCGGGTCGTCGTCGCCGGGTCGAGCCGCTGCGCGGTGGTGCCCCACGAGGCCCGCTGCTGGAACAGGCCGACACTGTCGTGGTCCTCCATGTTCGGGTTGTTCCGCAGGGTGGATTCCACAATCGCCGTGGTGATCGCGATGACCTCGGCCTGCTGCGGTAAGTCGTTGGCCCGCACGGTGTTGACGATGGCCCGGGCGCAGGACATCCGGTACGCGTTCATCGCGTTCCGCAGGCTGCCGGTGAGCTGTTGGTTCAGTTGGGCGGCGGCGGTGGTGTCGGCGGAGGTGACCGTGCCGCAGGACACATCGGGCAGGGTCGCGTGCGCGGGGCTCGTCGCAATCATCATCCCGCCGGCCAGGACCGCACTCACCGCGAGAAGTTGCAGGGCGTTGCGCACAGTCCTCTTCATGGTGAAACGTTTCCTTCGTTCGCAGGTCGGATGTGTCGTCGCCAGAGACCTGGGCCACGACAGGTCTCAAGGGCACTGAGGGAATTCGCCTTTGACCGTGCGCCGGACAGGGCATGGACAAGCCCGGCGCGCAACACGTGAGAGCGGAGTGAGAACACCCCGGTTCGGCGACCGCCCCGGCCGCGCGGCGACGGGCGCGGTGCCCGGGCCGGTGACGTGCGGGTGGGCCCGAAGTGGGCTGCTACCGCCAGCCCATGGTGTCGATGCTCACCAGGGGCGGCGTCGGAAGCAGGGTGGCGGTGACGAGCGGGGTGACGAGGGCGGCGACCGCGGCGGTCTTCGCGATGCGGGTGCGGATCATGGCAGGGCTCCTTCGGGACTCACGCGCAACAGGGAGTGGCCCGGATCCGGTGCGTCCCACGGTGACGCTGCCCCGGTTCCTTTCGGCTGCTTGTCGCTGCCGTTGGGTACGATCCTGCCCGCCGACCAGTGGCCCAACTAGGGTTCTGTGCTGGCCTGAACCGGCCTTGGCCCAAGCCGTCCACCGTGGTCGGATGCGGACGCCCAGCGCCTCGGGCCGACGCATACGACTGCAGGGCGATCGACGTTCCGGAATGCGGCCGGTGACGGTTCGGACTGCGGCCCTGAACGTGGCGGCCATGGCCGACGGCTACCGCGAATCGTCCGAGGCGTGGACCGGGCTCGCGATGGTGTTCAAGCTGGTCGAGTCCGCCCAGGCCCGGTGGCGCGCCGTCAACGGCGCCCACCTGGTCGCGCTCGTCCGCGCCGGTGCTCGCTTCGACCGCGGCCTGCTCGTCGAACGTGCCGCGGCCCTCGCAGCCTGGTCAGGGGCTGCGAGGGCCGGGCGGGAGGTTACGCGGTGGTGGGGCTGCTGGTCCCGGCGCGCAGGGCTGCGATGAGCCAGGCGAACACGGGCGCGAGGCTCGGCGGGGCGGGCCATGCGTTGATCACGGCGAGGAGGTGCCAGTAGCGTTCCGCCCGAGGGTCGTTGGCCGTCTCCAGACGCGTCAGCAACCACTCGCGCAGCTCGCCGTCGTCCGCACGGTTGAAGACTTGGGCATAGCGGGCGGTCAGGTCACCGACGATGGGTGCAGCCTCGGCGGAGGCCGGGGCGATGCCGGCGTCGAGGGCGTCGCCGACCCGGTCGCGGACGGCTTCGGTGAGCTCCTGGTGCAGGCCGGTGGTGTCGCCCTGGGCGCGCTCGTTCGCCTGGTGCTGGGCCATCCGTCGCACGGAGGCGCGGAAGTCCGGGTCCTGGGTGAGTTCCGCGAGTTCGACCCAGGCGTCGACTTGCTCGGGCTCGGGGTCGTCGGGCAGTTCGGGCATGGCCGAGCGCATCAGGGCCACGAAGTCGGGGTTGGCTTCGAGACCGCCGAAGGCGTCGTCGATGAAGTCGTTGACGAGGCGTCGGCGTTCGTCGTCGGAGAGCTTCGCGAGTTTGTGCATGAGGTCCATCTCCTTGGGAGTAGAGCCCCGTTTGGCCACCGCCCGCAGCACCGCGCGTCGCAGCCGGAGGGTGCGGATCTGCACCTCCAGTGCGTCGGCGTGGGCCGCCGCGACCGCGGACACCGAGACCTCCCGGTCCAGTACCTGCCGAATGACGGCAAGTTCCAGGCCCAGGTCGCGAAGAGTGCGCACCAGATCCAGGCGTGCGAGCGCAGTGAGGTCGTAGAGCCGGTAGCCAGCCGGGCTTCGGTCAGTCGACGGCACGATCCCGATGTCGGAGTAGAACCGTATGGTCTTGACCGTCAGTCCGGTCCTACGGGCCAAAGCCCCGATCGTGAAAAGTCCGTCGCCGTCCATGCCCCCACCCTCACGTCTCCCCCTGGTGGAGACTCAAGCCATCTTCCCTCCACCCGCCACCCACCACCCCACGGGACCGAGACAGCCGCCTCGTCCCCAGGTCTTGACAATGACTCGCAACGCGGCCTGGTCGAAGCCCGCGCTGACCGAGGTCGGCCCCCGACCGTGGCCGGGGGCCGACACTTCGGGACCGCTCAGCGGGCGTCGGTCTCGTCGATCAGGTACTGGAGCTCGTCGAAGATCGGGACGCCTCGACGGACCGGTCGGTTCACCCGCTCCGGCCGGGTTCTCCGTTCGTGTCATGTCACGTCGCGTCGTGACACGTCGCGTCGTGCACGGGAGCTGCCGTGCCGGGCGAAGGGCTCGGGCGGGAGGGCGGTTTCTGGTGCTCCGGGCCCCGCCCGAGCCGTTCGGGGTCAACGACCGGCGGTCTCCGGCTCCAACACGAAGACAGGGATCACCCGGTCCGTCTTCGTCTGGTACGCGGCGTAGTCCGGCCAGACCTCGACCGCGCGGGCCCACCACAGCTCCCGCTCCGCGCCCTCGACCTCGCGCGCCGTCATGTCCTGGCGCACGGCGCCGTCCTGGAGCTCGACCTGCGGGTGCGCGACCAGGTTGTGGTACCAGGTGGGGTTCTTGGGCGCGCCGCCCTGCGAGGCCACCAGGGCGTAGGTCCCCTCGTGTTCCACCCGCATCAGCGGGTTCTTGCGGATCTTCCCGCTCTTGGCCCCCAGGCTGGTGAGGACGACCACCGGCACGCCCCGGAGGGTCGTGCCCTCGGTGCCCCCGGAGCCCTCGTACAGCGCGACCTGGTCGCTGACCCACTTCTCCGGGCTCGGTTGGTATTCGCCGCTAAGAGGCATGCTGTTCCCGTCCCACTCGATGAGGACCGCCGGCGGCCGACCTGGTGCCGTCCGCCCCGGGGTCCTCGCTCCGT
Source organism: Kitasatospora sp. NPDC127121 (assembly GCF_042677305.1). NCBI lineage: Bacteria > Bacillati > Actinomycetota > Actinomycetes > Kitasatosporales > Streptomycetaceae > Kitasatospora > Kitasatospora sp. NPDC127121. Next base: position 82,241 of record NZ_JBHXTQ010000001.1, read on the forward strand.
TCGGCCGCCTCCATGATTCACCACGAGGCCGCGGCCCGGTAGGAGGCGGCGCGACGGCGGGGCGTGACACCTCGGACCGGGCCGGTGGTGACCAACGGTCAACGCTGCGGCGGCGGCTGCTGCTGCTCCGGCGGCGGCCGGTTCGGGGCCCGATCGCGAACTGCCCGGCGCTGAGGGTCCGGACCAGGTCCGGACCCTCAGCGGATGCCAGGTCAGGGGCAGGTGACGTTGAAGGTGACCTCGTGGGTGGCGGCCACGTTGCTGCCCCAGTTGCCGAGGATGTCCTTCATCTGGACGCCGTAGTAGGACCACAGCTTCCAGGTACCGTTCTGGCACGGGTAGGTGCTGCCGTTGCTCGCGGCACTGTTCTTGCCGGAGGCGCCGGGGAAGAGCGCGTCCTTGGTCTTGGTGCCGTCCGGGAAGGTGATCTCGTAGGAGCTGGGCTCCCAGATGCGGCAGCCGTTCGGCGGGTCCGCCCAGCCGATGATCTTCCACCAGCCGCACTCGGTCCACAGCGTCGGGTAGATCCCCCCGTCCCCGCTGTCGTAGAGGCACAGCCAGCTCTTCATCCGGCGGTCCTCGTTGCCGTTGTAGTCGACCCATTCGCCGCAGTGCGGCTCGGCGACCGTACGCGTGGACGGGGCGGCCTGGCGTGGCGCGGGGGCGGCGGCGGCAGTTGTGGCGGTGAGGGCGAGCGCGCCGAGGGCGGCGAGGGCGGCAGCGCCCGCACGCAGCCGGCGGGCGGGCCGAGGAGGAGAAGTGATCATGGAGGCATGATGTCGCCGTCCGGGCCCTCCGATGCCGGTGGCCTCGGAGGTTTCACCCGAACGAGGTGAGGTGGGACGGGTTTTCGAGGTACCACCTTGACCGTTCAGGCGCCGCCCTCGCGGGGTGGATGCCAGCCGCGCGTTCAGCTCGCACGGGCACCCGGCGCGGCCCTCCTGAGGCTGGGGCGGGCCCGGTCAGGTGGCGGGCGGTGGCGCGCCTCCGCCGTCGTCGAGGAGGGCCAGGCGGGCGATGACGTCGTCGGCCAGCTTCGCGAGCAGGCGGCCCAGGTCCCCGCGGTCCTGGTCCGGCCAGTGCGCTATCGCGTCCGTGAACCAGCCGATCATGGACGTCGCGTAGGCGTTCGCGGCCCTCGTTCCTTCAGTGGTCGCCTCGATGAGGCTGGCACGCCGGTCGTGCGGATCGCCGACGCGATGGACGAGGCCGCGCCGCTCCAGCGCCTGGACCTGTCGCGTGACGTGCGGGCCGACCACCTGCATCCGTTCGGCGATCTCCCCGATGCGCAGCGGCCGGTCCGCCATGTGCAGGGTCATGAGCGCGCTCAGAGCGGGGCGCTCCAGGGCGAGTCCCGCCGCCTCGGCCGCCCGTTCGGCCAGGCGGCCGCGGGTCATGGCGTTGCTCAGCTGGGCCAGCCGGGGCAGGGCCGCCCAGACGGCTGCCGCCTGCTCGTCCGCGCCGGGGTCGTCCGGCGAGTCCGCGGTCATCGGACCACCACCTCCACTTGAATACCTAACTTAGGTATCTATATCCTGGGGCTGTACCCGCTCTCCGCGGGTGCACTGTGCCGTCCATAAAGATACCTAAGGTACGCATCTTCGGTGTGGCCGCCAGGAGGCGACCGCCGGGCTGCGCCGCCAGGAGGAGAGCACACCGTGAACAACCACTCCGCGAACCGCAAGGTCCTCATCTCGGGCGCGAGCATCGCCGGCCCCGCCCTCGCCTACTGGCTCGACCGCTACGGCTTCGACGTCACCATCGTCGAGCGAGCGTCAGCCGTACGGGGCGGCGGGTACGCCATCGACATCCGCGGCGCCGCCCGCGAGGTCGTCGACCGCATGGGGCTGCTCCCGCAGCTGCGCGAGGCCCACGTGGACACGCGCAAGCTCTCGTTCGTGGACGCGGACGGGGCGCTCATCGGCTCCGTCACCCCCGAGGCCGTCACCGGAGGCGCCGCAGGCCTGGACCTGGAAGTACGGCGCGGCGACCTGGCGAGCGCCCTCTACGCCCCGCTCCGCCACCGGGTCGAGTTCCTCTTCGGCGACTCCATCGCCACCCTGGACGACCGGGCGGACGGCGTCGACGTCACCTTCGACAGTGGCGCCCACCGCACCTTCGACCTGGTGATCGGCACCGACGGGCTGCACTCCAACACCCGCAGGCTGGTCTTCGGCCCCGAGGACGCGTTCCACCGCTACCTCGGCCACGTCTTCGCCGGTTTCACCCTCGCGAACGACCTGGACCTCGCCCACGAAGGGATCATCTGGAACACGCCAGGCCGCGCGGCCGTCCTCTACGCCCACGAACCCGCCGACCGCGTGCACGGGTTCCTCCTCCTCAAGCGGGAGGACGCCCCCGTCGACGCCTTCCGGGACCCGCAGGCGCAGCGCGAACTCGTCGCCGCCGCCTTCCCCGAGCGCAGCTGGCACATCCCGCGCCTGGTGGACGCGCTGCGCGAGGCCGACGACCTGTTCTTCGACGTCGTCAGCCAGATCCACATGCCCACCTGGTCCCGTGGCCGCGTCGCCCTCGCCGGTGACGCGGCCCACGCGACCTCGTTCCTGTCCGGCCAGGGCTCCAGCGTCTCGCTCGTCGGCGCCTACCTCCTGGCCGGAGAACTGGCCGGCCACACCGACCACGCAGCCGCCTTCGCGGCCTACGAGCGCAAGGCGCGCCCCTTCGTCGAGCGGAACCAGGCGCTGGCCACCTCCGGCGGCACCACCCTCATCCCCGGCACCCAGGACATGCTCGACACCCGCAACGCGGCCCTGCGCAACCCCACCACCTCGGCGGGCGCCGGGGGACGCGCCGCCCACAGCGACGTGATCCTGCCGGACTACGACCACGCCGGATGACGGCGCGCCCGCGTGCCGGGCTCGGCGAGTCGGGCGGTTCCGCGCTGCCCAGCGGCCACACCTGCTGAGGGATGCGACGGGTTGCTGGTCCTGGCTTCGCGCACGCAGTGGTGGTCCAACGCGGTGCTGACGCGGCGCTAGAGAGTCACCCCTTGCAGGGACAGCACGATGCCCGCGCCGATGCCGCCCATCCCCAGAGCGACGGCCGCACTCCACCACCCGCCCTGGCCCCACCGGAACGGGCGGTCCAGTGCCAGGCGTCCGGGGCCGATGGCGGAGACCGCGATCGCGATCAGCGCCAGGCACAGCGGGTACTCCATGCCGCCCTTGTCGGCCCACAGGCCTCTGCCCGAGGTGACGGACATCGCGTTGATCATCACCCCGATCACGGCGGCGGCGGCCAGCGGGGTGAACAGCCCGAGGGCGAGGCCCAGGCCGCCGCACAACTCTGAGGCTCCTCCCAGCGTGGCGAAGAGGACGCCGGGCCGGTAGCCCAGGGCCTCGAAGCCCTTACTGGTGGCATGCAGACCGGCGCCACCGAACAGGCCGAAGAGTTTCTGGGCACCGTGGCCGGCCAGCAGCAGGCCGGCCAGCCGGAGCACCAGCAGGCCGACGTCGGCGGCGGACACCGGCGGTGGATGCGTGGAGGTCGGAGCGGCACTGCGGACGGAGGTCCGCAGCCGCTCGGCGGTCAGTTTCATGGCGAAGGTCTCCTCCCGCGCGCCGCAACCGCCGCGAGCAGGATCGCCTCTCCCGAGACGAGGCGTCGACGCGCAGATCAGATCGGCCGGGCGCGACTCGCGCCGCCGTCGACCAAGTCCAGGAACAGCCGGACCGACACCGCCTCGCCGGAGGCATCCGCGTGTCTCACCGATAACCCTCCGAGAAGGGAAGCCGTGATCCAGCACTCTCCGTATCCACTCTACGCGGCAGCAACCGGCGGCAGGATTCCTCGTAGCGGCCGATACGGGGCTCAGCGGAGCTCAGCGGAGCTCAGCGACTGCCGCGCGGAGTTCGTCGAACGCGGCGCGCGTGTGGGGCGCCAGCCCGCCGGGGTCCTCGTCGTGGCTGGGGTCGGTCCACCGGGCGTAGCCGAGCCTGAACGCGAGGACGCCGAGTTCGGCGGCCACCTGCGCCGTGGGTTCCGCGACGTTCCGTCGCTTCAGCGCGTCGACCATCGCCGTGGCCATGCCGATGCACTTCAGCACGTTGCGCGCCTGCAACTCCGCGTTCGCCTCGATCGCCGCGTGCAGCAGCGGGCTGAGCTCGCGGTTGAAGGACGTCATCTCGCCCGATGCGCGTTCGAGTCCGGCCGCGACGGCCGTCATCGGCGTCGCGTCCGCGGGGGCGCCGTCGATGCCCTCGGCCAGCAGGCGGCTGAGCGCCGTCTGTCCCATGGTGAGGATCTCGCGCTTGTCGGTGAAGTGGCGGAAGAAGGTGCTCCGCGTGAGCCCTGCCCGCTCGGTGATCTGAGCGACAGTCGTTTCGTCGTAGCCCTGCTCGGCGAACAGGCCTAGCGCAGCCACGACCAGGCGCTGTCGGGCATCGGGTTTCCATCGCGGCATGTTGCCAGTCTAGATGACGGGACAAGTGTCGCATCGCGTCGTACAGTGATGAGACAACAGTCGCATCACTCCTCGGAGCTCACCATGCGCGTCTTCATCACCGGCGGCACAGGCCTGATCGGCTCTGCCGTCGTCACCGAACTGCTCGCCGCAGGCCACCTGGTCACCGCCCTCGCCCGATCCGACGCCTCCGCGGCCAGCGCGAAAACCGCCGGCGCCGACGTGCTCCGCGGCGGGCTCGCCGACCTCGACGTGCTGCGGACCGGCGCGGAACAGGCGGACGGCGTCATCCACCTCGCCTTCAGCAACGACTTCAGCTCGCCCGACGCACTCGCACGAGGGATCGCCGAGGAGAGCGCCGCACTCGCGGCCCTCGGCGACACCCTCGTCGGCACGAACAGGCCTCTCGTCACCGCGTCCGGCACGCCCCTCGTGGCGGGACGCGCCTCGACCGAGGAAGACCCGCTGCCGCTGGACGGCCCCGTCAGCGGACGCAGCCTGTCGGTGAACCGCACACTCGCACTCGCCTCACGCGGCGTGCGCAGCTCGGCGGTACGGCTGCCGCGCACGGTCCACAACCAGGGCCAGGGCGGGTTCGCCGGGCTGCTCACCAACATCGCCCGCGGCACCGGCGTCGTCGGCTACCCCGGAGACGGCGCGCAGCGCTGGCCCGCCGTCCACGCGCTCGACGCCGCCGTCCTGTTCCGGCTCGCCCTGGAGAAGGCCCCGGCCGGAAGCGCGTGGCACGCCGTCGCCGACGAAGGCGACGCGGTACGCGACATCGCCTCGGTCATCGGACGGCGGCTCGGCCTTCCGGTCGAGCCGGTGCCGCAGGAGAGTTTCGGCCCCCTCGGCCCGGTCTTCGCCGCCGACCAGCCCGCCTCCAGCGCTCACACCCGCGCCGCCCTCGGCTGGAAGCCGACGCACCCGGGCCTGCTCGCGGACCTGGAGAACATCGAAGCCTGAGCCGCCTGCCGGACGGACCGGCGACCGCCAGGGAACCCGGCCCCGCTCGCCCGCCGAGCGGGGCCGGGGCCTGCGGCGAGCGGTGCTCTGCGACAGGCGGCGCTCAGCCGCGCAGCTCGGGCCAACCGTCCGCGTTCGAGCAGGACTCGTAGTCGTAGCGGGTGAGGCGGTCCCACTCCGTCCCGGTCACGAGCTCGAACGCCTCCTCGTGCACGTAGAGCAGCGGTTCACACTGTCGCGCGGTGTACGGAGCGAACCGTTCGGGATCGTGGAACATGCTCTCGTACACGTCGCGGCCCGCAGCCACGACCGCAGCTCGCGCGTACAGGAAGTGGTCGCTCGACTGAGGGAACGGCGAGCCGTCGGGCAACACCGCCCCGGTGATCGGCAGCGTCCCGAACTGCTCCTGGTCCAGGCGGTGGAGCGCCTCGGCGAGACGCTCACCGAAGCCGATGATCTGGCCCAGCGGTTCGCGTGCGAGAACCTCGGTGAGGCGGGCGCAGGCGGCTTCGAGGCGCTCGCACGTCTCGGTACCGGCCTCGCCCCCGAGGACCTCGATCAACTGCCAGAACCGCTCCCAGGTCATCACCGGCAGGTCGAGGCCGTGGTCGACGTCGACGTCACTTCCCGCGGATGGTCCGGCACTGCCCGCCTCACGTCCGCCCTGCCCGTCCACGCCCTCGAACGGCCCGTCCACGTCCTCGAACGGCTCGTCACTCCACCGGAACCAAGCCCTGTCGTCCTGGATGTGCAGCAGGAACTCGGCGACCGGGCCCGAGGGCGAGAGCATCGACACGGTGCGCGTGATCTCGTCGTACGCGTCGTCGAAGGCCTCCCAGTCCTCCGCCTCGGACAGCGCGAGCGAACGGGCGAAGAGCGGCTGGACGGCGGGGAACGCCGTTCCCGGCACGAAGCGCCCGTGGAGCCAGGGGAAGTCCGTCTCCTCGACCACGATCTCGCCCACCAGCTCTTCCCCGCGCACCAGACGCCAGACCCCGCCCTCAAAACCCATCGCACACAGCCCTTGCCACCCGTTGCCGTCCTCTTCTGCCCGGCAGCATGCCAGCTGGCACTGACAAGCGACGGAGCGAGGCACATCCCCCCGTGGTGTGGGTCGGCGATGGCCGGGTGAGGTGGGTGTGCCGGCCGTTACGCGGGGCGGGCGGCCGCCGAGATCTGGCCGACCAGGACGGCGAAGGGCATGTCGAGGGCGGCGTAGAGGTCGCCGGCCTCGGGGGCGGCGTTGTCGGCCAGGGCCTCGACCATGAGGGTGGCGTAGTCGGAGACGGTGACGCCCGCCTGCTGCATGCGCAGCAGTCCCGCCTCGCGCTTGGCCTGGCTGAAGGTGCCGGAGGCGTCCACGGCGACGTACGCGTGGTGCCCGGCGGCCGTCGCGGCGATCGCGGGCAGCGCCGCGCACACCTCCAGTGACACTCCGGCGAAGATCAGCTTCTGCCGCCCGGTGGCTTCGATGGCTTCGCGGACCCGGGCGTCGTGCCAGGCGTTGACCGTGCTGCGGTCGATGATCCGCTGTCCGGCCGGCAGGGCCTGGACCAGTTCCGGGGTGGTCGGCCCCCACATACTGTCGGCCGCGGTGGTGGTGACGACCAGGGGGATGCCGAGCACGGTCGCCGCGCGTGCCAGCGCCACCACGTTGTGCTTCAGCTCGCCGAGCGGGATGTCCCGGACACCGGACAGCAGGCCCACCTGGTGGTCGACCAGGACCACGGCGGCGTTCTCCCGGGTGACCGGCTCCAGGAACTTGCTGTGCTCGCTCATCGTGCGCTCCTTCGGGTTGAACCACGGCTCCGTTGGCGGCCAGTAGTCACTAATCTTGATAGTCAAGATTAGTGACTACTTCGACGCTATACCCCTGCCCCCCAGGGCGCAAGCACTGGTCAGGGCGGGGCGCCGGAACGCCTGGGGCCCCGCCCGAGCCCACCGGGCGGGCGACTAAAGTTGCTGGTCACAGGGCGGAGCGGCAGACGGGCCCAAAGACGGCGGAAGCGGGAGAGGCGTTGAGCGGACACCAGGCGGCGGAACCGGACCTCGGCGTGCTCGCCGCCCGGGTGCTCTTCTCCGTCCAGCGCGAGCTGTTCACCGTGCTCGCCGAACAGGGCTTCGACGACATCCAGCCCCGCGCCGGCGCCGTGCTCGCCTACCTGCGCACCGACGGCATCCGGGCCAGCGAACTCGCCCGCGCCTCCGGACAGCACAAGCAGGTCATCGGGACCCTCGTCGACGACCTCGAACGCCTGGGTTACGTCGAACGCAGACCCGACCCCGCGGACCGCCGCGCCAAACTGATCCACCCCACCGAACGAGGCCTGCTCCAGATGGAGGCGGCCGCCGCCATCATGCGCTCGATCGAGGAGCGCCACGCGAAGGCCCTGGGCGCGCGGGAGTACGCCGCCTTCAAGACCGCCCTCCACCACGTGGCCGATCTCCAACGCGAGACCCGGCGCGAAGACTAGGGGCTCTCTTTCGGATCACGTCGGATCAGCGCGCGGCGTCGGAGTGCGTGCATCGCAAGGCGGAGGAGGGAGTCCATGCGGAGTATCGGCGACCGACGACAACGCGGCGAGGTGCGTGCTCCGGCGTCGCGCGCCCGGCGTGATCCGAAAGAGAGCCCCTAGGGCGTGCCCTGTCGATCAGAGCGGCCTGTCAGGAGGTGAGGACGGAGATCCCGTCTCCGAACAGTTTCAGCCCGAGCACGAAGAACAGGACCGCCATCACGGCGACGTTGTGCTGAGCTGCCCAGTCCTTCCAGTTGCCGAGCGTGGTCTGGGCTCGCTCTCCCCCGAGCACGAAGACTCCCAGCGGGGCCAACAGGCCGAGGGTGGCGATCACGACGAAGATCGCCAGCGAGGCGATCTGCTGCCCTGCCGGCAGTCCGGCCGAGCCGATCGCGGCGCCCGCGGCGAGGGTCAGCGGGGCGTTCTTGGCGTTGAGCGCGGACAGGGCCAGTCCGAGTGCGAGGACCTTGACCGGCGTGAGGCGGTCGATCGCGCTCATCCACTTCGGCAGCTGGGCCTGCGACGGATCCTTCGGGCGCCGGTGCCATTGCCGGACGCCGAAGAGGACGAGGAGCAGGCCCAGGACGAGCTTGAGGACTCCCACCCAGGTGGCCGGGTGATGGTGGGCGGAGGCGCCTGCGGGGGAAGCGATCGCCAGCATCACCGCGCCCAGCGCCGAGAGTCCCAGGATCCAGCCGACGGTGAAGAGGACTCCGTTGAGGCGTCCCCGAGGCGTGGCGAGGATGAGGATGATGGCGATGATCGGGAGTGGGCTGATCGCGACGCCGGCGGCGAGACCCAGGATGTCACCGAGAACTTTGCCCATGATTGCCTCCAGAGGGGAGTCAGAGCGCGTGACGACGACGAACCCGGCAGGCCCATGTTCCAGTTCCATGATCCTGCGCTCTGACGAAGCTGTCCTCATGAGCTTCTCGGAGCTCTGAAGGCCTTGGCCTGCTCGTCGCCCAGTGGTGCCCCCACCGCGCTCGGGTCAGGATGAAGAGGTGAGGGCGATGGCGCCTCATGTTCGGGCGGTTGGCGTCCCTCGCACCGACCACGGCAGGAGGACGTCACGATGACCGCGATGACAGGCGCTACCCAATCGGCTCACCCCGAGCGCCCGGGCAGGTCGGATGGGGTCTGCAGTGAGTTCACCGTCTTCACCAAGATCAAGCCGGGCCATGCGGATGCGCTGCGTGAGGATCTCGCGACGCTCGCCGACGCGGCGCATGACGAGAGCGCCCATGCGGCGGTGCGCCAGATCGGCACCCTGCATGACGCACGGCACGTGATCTTCGACGACGACACCCGGTTCATGTTCGCCAGCGTTTTCGACGGCTCCTGGGACACCTACATCGACGACTTCGCCAAGACGGTGGTCGGGTCCCGTTTCGACAAGGTCTTCTCGCACAGCGAAGGGTTCCCCGGCGTCGCCGATCCGGGGGTGAAGGACTGGTTCGTCGCCCACCAGGAGCCGGCGGGGGTCTTCGTCAGCGCCTATCCCGACCTCACCGTCCAGCAGATCTACAAGGACCACCGCGTGGACGACGCGTTCCAGGAGGTGCTGGACACCCCCCAGTTCCGGGCGGCGCTGGACAACCCGGCCAACGCGGAGTTGGTGGCCACGCCGGCCTTCCAGAAGCTGCTGGAGGAAGCCTCGGCCTAGGGGCTCTCTTTCGGATCACGTCGGATCAGCGCGCGGCGTCGGAGTGCGTGCATCGCAAGGCGGAGGAGGGAGTCCATGCGGAGCATCGGCGACCGACGACAACGCGGCGAGGTGCGTGCTCCGGCGTCGCGCGCCCGGCGTGATCCGAAAGAGAGCCCCTAGCACCCGGGCACGGCCGACCATCGGAGCCCACCCACCATCGGTGGACCAGGTCGGCCGGTGCGAGCCGGCCGTTGCCGGGCTGTCCAGGCGGAGACAGATGCGCAGGGACATATGCAGAGAGACAGATGTGGAGACGGATGTGGAGAGGCACAAGCGACCATGAACACAGCGGACAGCGGCAGCGCGGCGGGCGGCGTGCGCGTCGAGATCGACGACGTCCAGAGCGGGGCCCTGCGTCCACGGCCCGTGCCCTACGAGGGACGGTTCGTCTTCCTGCGCGTGGATGACCGGCACGTCGGGCGCGCCCTGCTGCGCAAACTGCTCCCGTTGACCTCGGGCGGTCTGCCCAGTGTGGACCCGAACCGGGATGCCTGGGTGACCGTGGCGTTCACCCACCAGGGGCTGCGGGCCCTGGGGGTGCCCCAGGAGTCCCTGGACAGCTTTCCGCGGGCGTTCCGTGAGGGCATGGCCGCTCGGGCGGAGCTGATCGGTGACGTGGGCGAGAGTGCACCGGCCCGCTGGGAGGCCCCGTTCGGAACCGGTGAGGTCCACATCGCGTTGAGCGCCCTGTCCTCCGATGCGGCGCAGCTGGAGAGGGAGCTGGGGCGGGCCCGTGTCGCCTACGAGGGCACGCCCGGTGTCCAGGTGATCTGGCAGCAGGAGGTCCACCAGCTCCCGACCGGGCGTACCACCTTCGGATTCCGTGACGGCATCAGCCATCCGAACATCGAGGGCGTCGGGCTGCCCGGCTCCAACCCGCAGGAAGCCCCGATCAAGGCCGGCGAGTTCATCCTCGGCTACCCCGACGAGACCGGCGGCCTGCCGCCCGTGCCCAGCCCCGACGTGCTGGGACGCAACGGGACCTACGTGGCCGTTCGCAAGATCCACACCAACGTGGCGGCCTGGCGCCGGTACCTTCGTGCGAACAGCTCCAGCGCCGAGGAGGAGACACTGCTGGCGGCGAAGATGGTCGGGCGCTGGCCGAGCGGGGCGCCGTTGACGCTGGCGCCGGAGCACGATGATCCGGCGCTGGCGGCCGATCCGCGCCGCGTCAACGACTTCCTGTACCGGGAGAACGACGATCGCGGCTTCCGGTGCCCGGCCGGGGCGCACATCCGGCGCACCAACCCCCGTGATGCCACCATCATCGGCGACGCACGGATGCACCGGCTCATCCGTCGCGGCACCACCTACGGCCCGCCGCTGCCGGAGGGCGTGCTGGAGGACGACGGCGCGGAGCGGGGCCTGGTCGGCGTGTTCATGGGGGCCCATCTGGAACGGCAGTTCGAGTTCATCAAGGCCGAATGGGTCAACGACGGCAACTTCATCGGCTACCCCGGCGAGAAGGACCCGGTGGCCGGACACCACGGCGGAACCGGCAACATCACCATCCCGGAGAAGCCGGTCCGGCGCCGCCTGAAGAACCTGCCCAGCTTCGTGGTCACCCGCGGCGGCGAGTACTGCTTCCTGCCGGGTCTGCGTGCCCTGCGCTGGCTCGCCGAGCTGGAGGACTGAGGGCGATTCCCACCCCCTGAGGTCCGATCACGCTCTCCGAGGAGAGGTCGGAGTCATGACAGCACAGTTCGTCCGCTACACGCCCGACGTCGAAGACGACGACCCGCACTTCGACCGCAACGTGCAGACGGTGATCGAGAAGACCGAGAGCTACATCGCCGAGTCGGTCGAGGCCGGTGGCACCGGACGGGCCCTGCGCGACGCCCACGCCAAGGGCTACGGGCTGGTCCGAGGGGAAGTGGAGATCCTGGCCGGGCTGCCCCCCGAGTACGCCCAGGGAATCTACGCGACTGCGGGAACCCACGATGCGCTGATCCGCTTCTCCAACGGCTCGCCCCACGCGGGAGCCGACGCGCGGCTGGGTGCCGCCACCGGACTGGCGCTGAAGATGTTCGACGTCCCCGGCCCGACCCTGCTGGAGGACGAACCGGACACGGGCACGTTCGACTACGCCAACATCAACGGACCGGTCTTCTTCTGCAACACGGTCGAGCACTACCTGTTCATCCAGGAACTGTTCCTGAACGCGCCGGCGTACTTCTCCCAGGGCCGACCCGGCGCGCATCGGTTCTTCACCGAGTTCGTGACCGGGAAAGGAACGCTGGACCAGGAGGACTGGGCCTGGGACGAGTTCCTGGCCTTCCTGCGCCTGTCGAAGACGCCTCCGGCGAACCTGCTGCTGTCCAGCTACTGGACGATGGGCGCGGTCCGGCACGGGGACTACATCGCCAAGGTGCGCATCACCCCCGAGCCGTCCTTCGCCGCGGCGGTGGTGCGGCGCACCATCGACCCGGCCTCGGGGGCGGAGTTCTTCCGCCCGGCCCTGCAAGCCGAGTTGCAGGAGCGGCCCTACGCCTTCGACATCCAGGTCCAGCTCTGCACCGACCTGGAGCGGATGCCGGTGGAGGACACCACCGTGGAGTGGCCCGAGCAGCTCTCGCCGTCCGTCACCGTGGCGAAGCTGCGGCTGCCGCAGCAGGACATCTCCGGCCCCGAGAACCTGGAGAAGATGGACTCGCTGTCCTTCACGCCCTGGCGGGTCACCGCCGAGCACGCACCCCTGGGCAACATCATGCGGGCCCGCAAGGAGGTCTACCGGCAGTCCTCCATCGCGCGCCATAGGCTCAACCGGCAGTCGCGCACGGAACCCCGCAGCGCCGACGACGTACTCGGCGCCTGACCCGGCCCACCACCGCGACGGTGCGTCGACCGGGGCGGTCGGCCCTGACAGCCCGCTGCCGCCGGCGTGCCAGGGCCCGGCCGGTCACTTCAGGGTGACGATCTTGCGCATGCCCAGGCCGGCGTTCGGGACGCCCGTCCGCTCGTCGGGAATCATGCAGAGCAGGACGTACCGTCCGGGCTGCAGGCCGTGGGCCTGCACGGAGGCGGTGCGGTCGCCGGACATGGCGCCGAGGCCGGTGGCCGGCCCGGTGAACGGGGACCGGGCCGGCAGGCCGCCCAGCGCGACGTCCCTCAGGTACTCCCCGATCTGCTCGTCGGTGGTGTCCGCACCGATCGGCCGCAGCTGCATCTCGTGGATCTGCTTCGACTCGTCGTGCACCAGGTAGGCCAGGTGCGCGTGGTCGACGTCCTCGGTCTGGAAACGCGGGCCCTCGGCCGTGTCCTTCTCGATCACGATGCCGTCGTCGAAGCGGACCTGGTTGTCGTTCTGGCCGTTCGTACCGACCAGGTTCAGTTTCCTGGAGACCGGGTGGGCCGGGTCCGCCCGGAACGCGGTGAGGTCCAGCAGGTAGACCGGCCCGGGGCTGACCTCCTCGGTGAACTGCTCGTGCACCTGCGAGGTGACCAGCGCCCCGCCCAGCAGGTCCGCCTCGCCGTTCACCGCCCGGATCCCGGCGCCCGCGGTGGCCGGCGACGGGCTGACCGCGTCGGCGAGGTCCCGGAGGACCTGGTCGATGGTCACTCCCTCGTACGGACGCAGCAGCTGCAGCTGTCGGCCGTTCGGGTCGTCCGTCTTGACCCGGAAGCTGACCAGGCCGCCCTTCGCGGTGTCCGGTGCCTGCAGGCCGGAGGCTCCGATGCTCACCTCGACGGGGTGCTCCTCCGGCGAGGCGGCGCCGGCCGTACCACTCGCACCGACGCTCGTCGCCAGGGCGAGGGCCGAGACGGTCACCGTCCGTACCATGCGCGCGAACACGTGCTCCACCATGAAGAATCCTTTCTGTGGGTGGCCTCCGGCGCGGAACATCCCCCACCGCGCGCGGCAGACCACGCCCCGCACCGGAAGGCGACCGGTTCGGACCATCGGGCAACGGGGCCCGGCCAGCGATGGCGATGGTGCCGGCGGGCGCGAAGGGGCGCCCGGAGGCCTGACCGGCCTCGGTTCGGCGGGCGCCGGGCGGATCGTTGCGGTCCTGTTGCGCGGGCAGTGGCGCAGCTCATAGGCGTTGCGGGTGGTTCGTGATCGCATCGGCTGATGCATCAGTTCGAGAACGCCGGGAATCACCTGACGGCCCGCCGGCCCGCTGCCGCTGTCGCGGTGGTCGCGGTCTGCGCAGCCCTGCTCGTGGGTTGCGGAGAGCGGGCGACCGGGGTTTCGGCGGCCACCGGCGGTGCCGGGCCGTGCGGGGCGCCGGTGCCGTCGGCGTCCCGCAATGGGCAGGCGTCGCCCGGGCTCGCGCAGGGCGGGGTGCGGATCACGGCCGCCAGTGCGGCCTGCGCGGAGTACGAGGTCACCAATCCGGGGGACGAGACCTCTGATGTCACAGCGGTGTTCAGCCGGCTCTCGGCGGCCGGAGGTGCGCTGGACAACGTGACGCAGGTCGTCACCGCGCTCGCTCCGGGGGCCACCGCGAAGGGGCGGATCGAGCTGGACGGGCACGGGCAGGCGCGGCCGGGCGCCGGACCGCTGGTGAAGATCGTCCAGGTCCGCAGTGTGCCCAGCGCCGAGGCCTCACAGCCGGGCGGCCCCTGCCCGACCTCAGGCCTGCGGCTGTACGCGGACGACGGCGACGCCGCGATGGGCCTGCGCGTGGTCGGCCTGCACCTGCGCAACTGCGGGACGTCCGCGGTGTCCGTCAACGGCTACCCGAAGCTGCAACTGCTCGACGTGGAGCACCGGCCGGTCGACGGGGTGCGTTTCCTGTCCGGCGGCGCCGGGATCGCCAGCGGCACCGGCGCGGACGACCCGCCGCAGGAGGTCGTGCTGCGCCCGGGAGAGGGCGCCCGGTCCACGCTGGTGTGGCGCAACACCGTGGAGGCCGGCAACCCGGTGAACGCCCCTTACGTGCGGGTCCGGGCCACCCCTGACGCGGCCCCGGTGATGGTCGTCCCGGAGATCGACCTGGGTACCACGGGGCGGCTCGGCGTCGGCGCCTGGACCAGGGAGGACAGCCGGCCGTGAGCGGGGCGCCGGCGGTCCTCCCTGGCGTGCTCTCGTGCTGGGAGAATTTTCCACGGAAAATTCCGCTCTCCGATCGCACTGCCCAGGGGCGGTCCGTCAGCCTGGCCGGTCCGGCAGGTGCCGGGCCAGGTCGTTCACCAGGGCGTCGAGCCAGGAGCGCACGGTATCCGGGTCGAACAGGTCGGCGTCGTACTCGGCCAGGCCCGCGTAACCGTCCGCGTCCGGGGTGAGGACCAGCAGGAGGTCGGAGCGGGCCGAGGGGCCCGGCACGTCCTCGACCTCGGCGGTCAGGCCGGGGAGGTCCAGGACGGCGGGCGGGGTGCTCTGCACGGTGAGCAGGACCTGCGGGTACGCGTCCGGCAGCCGGACGCCGCGTTCGCGCAGCGGTTCGACCAGCAGGCCGAAGGGGACGGTGGCGTGGTCGAGGGCGGTGGCGATCGCCGTCGCGGCCGTGTCGACCGATTCCCCGAACCCGCCCGGGGAACGGGTGGGCAGCCGGATCGGGAGGCCGAAGGTGAGCAGGCCGACGACCCGTTCGTCGGCCGGCCGGGTGCGGTTGGCGTGCGAGAGCACCACCAGGGTCTCGGACGCCCCGCTCAGCTCGCCCAGCAGCCGCGCGAAGGCGGCGAGCAGGACGGCCGAGGCGGTGGTGGAGCGGGCGGCGGCGTAGCGGCCCACCGCCTCGGCCAGTGCCGCGGGGAGGCGGAAGACGGCCGTGGCACCCCGCCCGGAGCGCTGTGCGGGGCGGGGCCGGGCGGTGGGCAGCTCCGCCGCCGACGCAACGCCGTCCAGGGTCTTGGCCCAGTGGTCGGCGGCCGCGGCGACGGCGGCGCGGGTGACCACGGTCCGCTCCCAGCAGGCGTGGTCGGTCATCCGGCCCGGGTCCTCCGGCAGCCGCCCGTCCGGGCCGTACAGTGCGCCCAGGTCGGCCAGCAGGGTGGCCAACGACCAGCCGTCGACCGCGACGTGATGGAGCGTCAGCAACAGCACCCACGCGTCGTCGGCGGGCCACAGCAGCCGGGCGCGCAGCAGCGGGGCCGTGGCCAGGTCGAAGGGGCGGTCGCTCTCGGCCCGGGCGGCCTCGGCGAGCGCCGCGTCCCGCGCCCCGGGCGCGAGCGCGCGCAGGTCGGCGACCGGGAGCTGCACCGGGGCGTTCGGCAGCACCTGTTGGAGCAGGCCCAGGTCGGTGTCCCGGTAGCTGGTGCGCAGGCTCTCGTGGCGCCCGGTCAGCGCCGTCAGCGCGGCGGCCAGCCGCTCGGACTCCAGCGGCCCGCGCAGGGCGATCCGCTGGGTGATGTTCCACACCGCCGGGTCCGCCGCCCGGGCGTGCGCCCGGTGCATCCGGCGTTGCGCCACCCCGGCGGGTGCGGCGGCGAGGGCCGTGCCGGAGTCGGTCAGGGTGGCCAGCAGCCGTTCCCGGTGGGCCCGGACGAGCCCGGTGGCCTCCTCGTCGAGCGCGCCGGGCGGGGCCAGGTAGCCGAGCCGGTCGCCGGTGGTGCGCAGGACGATCTCGCGCTCGTCGAGCAGCCGGACGAGCCGGTGCCAGCCATCGTCGATAGCGGTCACAGCGTGCCCTCCTCGTAGGCCGGGGCCTGGCGGTCCTCGGTCTGCGGCTGCTGGGCGGCCATCGCGCGGATGGTCGGGCGGCGGAAGAAGTCCAGGACGCCGGTCCGGATCCCGGTGGCCTCGCGGACCCGGTTCAGCAGCCGGGTGGCGGCCAGCGAGTGCCCGCCGAGGTCGAAGAAGGAGGTCTCCACGCCTGCGGGGCGGCCGAGTTCCTCCTCCCACAGCCGTTGCACGGTGCGTTCCAGTTCGGTGGCCGGGGCGACGGCGGCCCGGCCCGCGCCCAGCGGCAGCGGCTCCGGCAGAGCGGCAACGTCGAGCTTGCCGTGCGCGGTGAAGGGCAGCGCAGCCACCGCGGCCCAGAGCCCAGGCACCATGTGCTCGGGCAGCAGGTCGGCCAGGTGGTCGCGGACCCTGGGCAGTTCGGCGGCGGCGCACTGCACGTACCCGGCCAGCATGGTGCCCGTCCCGGTGCGGCGGGCCGTCACGGCCGCGCCGCGCACGCCCGGGACGGAGCGCAGCACGGTCTCGACCTCGCCCGGCTCGATCCGGTAGCCGCGCACCTTGACCTGGCGGTCGGCGCGGCCGAGGTATTCCAGGGTGCCGTCCGGCCGCCAGCGTCCGAGGTCGCCGGTGCGGTAGCGGCGGCCGTCCGGGGTGTCGGTGAAGGCGGCGGCGCTCTCCTGCTCCCGGCCGGGGTAGCCGAGCCCGACCTGGACGCCGAGCGCGTGGATCTCGCCGACCGCGCCGGGCGGGACGGGGCGCCCGGCGGCGTCCAGCAGCAGGATGCGGGTGCCCGGCACCGGGCGGCCGATCGGCGCGTGGTCCGGTCCGTCCGGGGCGACCTCGCCGGCTGTGACGGCGTGGGTCTCGGTGGGGCCGTAGTGGTTGATCAGCCGGCAGCCGGGGTTGCGGGCGAGGAAGGCCCGCAGCCCGGGGGTGAGCAGCAACTGCTCGCCGCCCGTGATCAGTTCGCGCAGGTGGGGCACCGGTTCGTCGCCGAGGGCGTCGACCAGCGCGGCCAGCGGGGTGTACGGCAGGTGCAGCCGCTCGGCCCGGGTGGCGCGGACCACGGCGGCCAGCGCCGTCACGTCGTAGCGGGTCTCCTCCTCGATCAGCAGCAGGGTGCCGCCGCCGGCCAGCGTGGTCAGCACCTCCTGGACGCTGACGTCGAACCCGCAGGAGGCGTACTGCAGGGTGCGGGCGGCCGGGTGCTCGGCGACGTTCCAGGCCAGCAGCGCGGACAGGCCGAGGGTGTGCATCAGCACGCCCTTGGGGCGGCCGGTGGAGCCGGAGGTGTACAGCAGGTACGCGGGGGCCTGCGCGGAGGGGGCGGGCAGCGGCGGCAGTTCGGCGGAGGCGGCGACGGCATCGGCATCGGTGTCCGTCAGGACCGTCGGCAGGGACAGGCCCATCAGGTCCGTGTCCGAGGCGGTGAGCAGCACGGCCGGTGCGCTGTCCGCGGCGATCAGCCGGCAGCGCTCCGGGCCCTGCAGCGGGTCGATCGGCACGTGGACGGCGCCGAGGCGCAGCACGGCCAGCAGCGCGGCCACCTGGTCCAGCGAGCGCGGCAGCAGCACGCCCACCCTGTTGCCCTCCCGCACCCCGGCGGCCAGCAGCCGGCCGGCCAGTTCGCCGGCCCGGGCGTGCAGCGTCCGGTAGTCGGTCCCGGTGCCGTCGGCGGCGACCACCGCGAGGGCGTCGGGACGGGCGGCCGCGACGGCGGCCACCGCCGCCAGCGGGTGTGCGGGCGCCCGCTGTGCCTCGGGCCCGCATTCCAGGGCGGGGTCGGCAGGGGCGGCCGTCAGCTCGGCGAGCGGGCGGGCCGGGTCGGCGACGGCGGCGGTGAGCAGCCGCTCGAAGGCGTCGAACAGCCGGTCCACCGTGGCCCGGTCGAACAGGGCCTCGGCGTACTCGACGTGGCAGCGGATGCCGTCCGGCAGGTTGGTGAGGAAGAGCGACAGGTCGAAGGCGGAGCGGTCCACCACGTCGTCGAGCGGGCGGGCCGTCACCCCGGGCAGGTCCAGTTCGAAGACGGCGTGGTTCTCGAACTCGACGAGGACCTGGAAGATCGGGTTGCGGCTGGTGTCCCGCTGCGGGTTCAGCTCCTGCACCAGGACCTCGAAGGGCAGTTGCTGGTGCTCGTAGGCGTCCAGCGCGCTGGAGCGGACCCGGTCCAGCGCCTCGGCGAAGTCCGGCTCCCCGGACAGGTCCAGCCGCAGCGCCAGCGTGTTGACGAAGAAGCCGACCAGGTCCTCGGTGCCCTCGGTCCGGTTGGCCACCGGGGTGCCCAGCACCACCTCGTCCTGGCCGCCGTAGCGCTGCAGCACCCCGGCGAAGGCGGTGAGCAGCACCATGAACAGGGTCGAGCGGCGGCTGCGGGCCAAATCCCGCAGGCCGTCGGAGAGTTCGGCGGGCAGTTGACGGACGTGGGAGCGGCCCCGGCCGTCCGGCACCGCCGGGCGCGGCCGGTCGGTCGGCAGGGCCAGCACCGGCAGGTCGCCGCCGAGCACCTTGCGCCAGTACGCGAGGCTCTCGTCGTACGCCCCGGCGGCCACCGCGGCCCGCTCCCGGACGGCTTCGGCGGCCGGGGTGGTGGTGAGCACCGGCAGCCGGGCGGGGCGCTGCTCCCGGGCGGCCCGGTACAGCTCGCCCAGTTCCCGGGTGATCACCACGGTGGACAGGGTGTCGATCACGATGTGGTGCATCGACAGCACCAGGACCTGCCGGTCGGGCCCCGTCTCCAGCAGCCGGGCCCGGAACAGCGGGCCCTCGGTCAGGTCGAAGCGGCGGGTTCCCTCGGCGGCGACCAGCGCGGCCACCGCCTCGTGCTCGGGCCCGTCGGCCGCGACCCGCTCCAGCAGCGGGCCCTCGGGCACCGGAAGCACCTGCTGGAACGGTTCGCCGTCCTGCTCGCGGAAGGCGGTGCGCAGCCCGACGTGCCGTTCGACCAGCGCGCGCAGCGCGGTGTCGAGTGCGGCCGGGTCGAGCGGGCCGTCCAGCTCGATGGCCTTGACCTCGTTGTACTGCCCGGTGTCGGGCAGCATCCGGTGCAGGAACCACATCCGCTGCTGCGCGTAGGACAGCGGGGCGCCGCGCTGGGCGGAGCGGCGCAGGGCGTCGATGTGCGGCATGCCGGAGGCCACCTGGTCGGGGGCGAGCCCGAAGTCCACGAAGCAGGCGATCTCGTCCGCGCCGGCCGCCCGCAGCTCGGCCAGCACCGACTGCACGCTCTCCGGCGTGCCGATCAGCGCGCGGGAGGCGCAGTACCGCTCGTAGGCGCGCTCCAGCACGAACTCCAGGTCCTCCTCGCGGGTGTTCTCGAAGTCCAGGGTCAGGCCGAGGCTGTTGGCCATCTGCCCGAACAGCGAGAGCGAGGAGCGCAGGTAGTGGCAGAACGGGCGGTACGCCTGCTCGCGGGCGGTGGCGAGGTCGGCGCCCAGGTAGGTGTGGACGAGCACGACCACCCGGCCGGCCTCCGGGTCGAGGCCGTGCTCGGCCCGGGTGCGCCGGTAGAGCGCGACGTTCTCGGCGAGCTGGGCGACGTCCTGGGTCATCAGGTTGGTGATGATGCCCAGGTCGTGCCGGGCGGCCTCGCGGAAGCTGTCCGGGTTGCCGACGATCGCGGTGAACATGGGCGGCTGCTCCTGCAGCGGGCGCGGGTGCAGGGTCACCTCGATCGGCTCCCCCTTGCCGTTGCGGCCCCGGTAGGGCTCGCCGCGCCACAGCGCCCGGACGGTGTCGATCTGCCGGTGCATCAGCTCCTTGTGGCCGCCGTAGTTCTCGGGGAAGAACAGGAAGTCGTTGGGATGCCAGCCGCTGGCGCAGCCCAGGCCGACCCGGCCGCCGGACAGGTTGTCGACCACCGACCACTCCTCGGCCACCCGGACGGGGTGGTGCAGCGGCAGGACCGCGCAGCCCGCGTTGAGCCGGATCCGGGTGGTCTCCCGGGCCAGCGCGGCGGCCAGCACCGAGGGGTTGGGGAAGACCCCGCCGAAGGAGTGGAAGTGGCGCTCCGGCAGCCAGACGGCGTGGAAGTCGTGCCGGTCGGCGAAGCGGGCGCTCTCAAGGACGATGCGGTACTTCTCGTCCTCCGGGGAGTCCAGGGGGTAGTCGCCGAAGAAGTAGAGGCTGAAGTCGACGGGGCGCTGCGGGTCGCTGACCGGGTGGTAGGGCGTCCCGGCGGGCTCGGTGTGGCCGGTACCGGTCTGGCCGGTGCCGGTGCCCGTGGTGCCGGTGGTGCCGGTGGTGCCGGTGCCTGTACGGTCGTCCGCCGCGGGCGCCGGCAGTGCGGCCGCCGGGCGCGGGGCCGGGAGCCGTACCCCGGGCGAGGCCGGGAAGAAGCCGCCGCGCCGCAGGTCGCGCAGAGAGTCGCGGACCGCGTCGGCCACGAACTCCAGGTCGCCGTCGGTGTGCGCGGTGGAGAGGAAGAAGTTGCGCCACTCCCACACGTAGACCCCGCGGGTCAGCAGCTGCGGGAAGAGCAGTTCCATGTCCGCCCGCGGCTCGAACCGGAACAGCGAGCCGAAGTGGGCCAGCCGCAGCGGGAACTCCTCCTCCTCGAAGAACCCGTTGAGGGTCGCGGCCAGCTCGTCGGTACGGGCGTTCAGCCGCTCCTGCAAGCCGGGGCCGGACGCCTTGAGGTGGCGCAGCACGGCGCCCGCGGCGGTCATCGCCAGCGGGTGCTGGATGTAGGTGCCGCCGAAGAAGGTGGTGTCCTTGGGCGGGTAGCTGTCGTCCCCGTAGTCCCAGTGGCCGCCGTCGATCCCGTCCAGGATGTCGGCGCGCCCGGCGATCGCGCCGATCGGGTAGCCGCCGCCGAGCACCTTGCCGTAGGTGGAGACGTCCGGGGTCACGCCCCAGAAGCCCTCGGCGCCGCGCAGGTGCGGCCGGAAGCCGGTGAGCATCTGGTCGAAGATGAGCACGATGCCGCGGCGGGCGGTCAGTTCGCGCAGCGAGCGGACGAACTCGACCGGCTGGCGCCCCGGGTGGCGGCTCTGGACGGGTTCGACCAGCACGGCGGCGATCCGGTCGCCGAGTTCCTCGATCACCTGGAGGCTCTCCGGATCGCCGTACCGCAGCACCACGAGGTCGGCGACCGCGCTGCCGGGGATGCCGATCGACACCGGGACGGTCTCCCGGTCGGCGCCGCGGCCCACGGTCCGGCCCAGGGTGTGGTCGAAGTGGCCGTGGTAGGAGCCCTCGAACATGACGATCTTGTCCCGGCCGGTGTACGCGCGGGCCAGCCGGATCGCCCCGGCGTTCGCCTCGGTGCCGGAGTTGGCGAACGCGACCCGCTCGGTGCCGGTCAGCTCCGCCAGCAGTTCGGCGGCCTCGCCGGTCTCCGGGCCGCGCGGGCCCAGCCGCAGTCCGCCGGCCAGGTGCTCGCGGACGGCGTCGGAGACGAACTCCGGGTCGTGGCCGAACAGCAGGACGCCGAAGCCCATGGTGATGTCGACGTACGTGTTGCCGTCGAGGTCCTCCAGGCGGGAGCCCCGGGCCCGGCGGGCGGCGAGCGGGTAGAGCATCTCCTTGGTCGCGGAGCGGAAGCCGACCACGGCGCGGCTGTCCGCGAGGGTGCGCCGGTGGCGGCGGGTGACCGCCTTGGAGGCGGCGGTCCGGGCCGTGAAGCGGGCGACCAGCTCGTCCACGTGGGCGCGCTGCTGCTCGGTCAGGCCGCCGGAGGCCATGCCGGACTCCCGGGAGACGGTCACCCGGGGGCCGTGTACCTGCGGGGCGGGCGGGGTGGCCGGCGCGGGTGCGGGGGCGGCGACCGGGGTGACGGCGGGGGCAGCGACGGCTGGGGTGACGGCGGGTGCGGCGGCCGGTGGCAGGGCTACGGGGGCGGCAGCCCCGGGGAGCGCGGGCGGCGCCACCCCGGTCCCGGCCAGCAGGCCGAGCTGGTCGCGCATCAGGTCGGAGAACTGACCGAGCAAGGCGAGCTGGCGCTCGATCAGGCCGGTGCCGTCGGCCACCGGGGCGAGCGCGGGCGGCGACGCGGGCACGGGCGGGACGGGCGGAGCGAGGTGGACGGGCGCAGCGAGGTGGACGGGCGCAGCGGGGACGGCGGCTGCCGCGATCGCCTGGGGCGAGGGTGCGGGAGCCGGTATCGGTGCCGCTTCCGGGGCGGGAACAGGGGCGGCGACAGGGACCGGTGCCGGAGCCGCCGCCGGAGCCGCCGCCGGCTCGGGTGCGGCGGCCGGCAGCAGCGCGTCCCGGACGGCGGGCTCCAGCCGGCCGGCGATCAGCCCGGCCAGCCGGGCCGGGGTGTCCGCCGCCTCGAACAGTTCGCGCATCGAGACCCGTACCCGGAAGGTCCGCTCCAGGTCCCGGATCATGTTGATCATCGAGAGCGAGTCGGCGCCGAGGTCGAAGAAGGGCTCGTCGGCTCCGACCGACCCCTCGTCGTGGCCGAGCTGGCGGGCCGTCTGCTCCAGCACCTGGCGCAGCACGGCCTCCTCGGCCAGTTGCTCGGGGCTCGCTGCGGACGTCACTGCGACGGGTGCCGATACGACGGGCGCCGGGCCGGGCGCCGACGCGGCCTCGGGTATGGCCGACGGCGGAACGGGCTGCTGGGGCGGCGGTGCCTGGTGCATGGCGGAGTCCTCGGTGGTCGGCCGGTCGGGGGCGGTGAACCAGTGGCGGCGGCGCTGGAAGACGGTGGTCGGCAGGGGTACGCGGCGGGCCGGGCCGTCCGGCCAGTCGCGGGCGGCGGCGAAGCGCGCCCAGTCGAGCGGGACGCCGTGGGACCACAACGCGGCGGCCGCGACGCCGAACTGCCGCTCCGGCGGTGCGCCGCGCCGGGCGCCGGCCACGAAGTGGCGGTGCGGCAGCTCCCGGCGGCCCATGCCGGTGAGCGTCGGGTGCGGGCCGAGCTCAAGGAAGAGCTCGTGGCCCTGCCCGTCCAGGGCGGCCAGGACCAGGTCGAAGCGCGCGGTCTCCCGGGTCTGCCGGACGAAGTAGTCGGGCGTGGGCACGGTGCCGGGGGCCAGCACCTCGCCGCCCAGGTTGCTCACCAGCGGTACGGTCAGCGGCCGCAGGCGCAGCCGGGCGAGCTGCTCGCGGAACGGGTCGAGCACCGGGTCGAGCAGCCGGGAGTGGAAGGCCCGGTCGGTGGCGAGCCGTTCGGTGGTCACACCGTCGGCGGCCAGCACGGCCTCGGCTGCCGCGATCTCGCGCGGCGCTCCGGCCAGCACGCACTGGCCGGCGCCGTTGACCACGGCCAGCTCCACCCCGGGCAGCCAGTCGCCGAGTGCGGCGAGCCGCTGCGGGCCGGCCATCACCGCCGTCATGGCGCCGGGCTCGGTCGCCCGGTGCATCAGCCGTCCGCGCACCGCGGTGAGGAACATCCCGTCGGCGAGGTCGAGCGCGCCCGCCGCGTGGAAGGCCGCGTACTCGCCGGCGCTGTGCCCGGCGACCGCGGCCGGACGCAGCCCGAGCTCCTGCCAGAGCCGAAGGTAGGCCGCTTGCAGGGCGAACAGCGCGGGCTGCGCCGCCTCGGTGGTCCAGGCGTCGTCGGCTCCCTCGGGCACGGCGTCGAGCAGCAGCGGCAGCAGCGGCTCGCCCCAGGCGTCGCGGTGCAGCCGGTCGCACTCGTCCAGCACGGCCCGGAAGACCGGGAAGGCGCGGTGGAGTTCGGCGGCCATGCCCCGGTACTGGGCGCCCTGGCCGGTGAACAGCAGCACCGGCTGCACGTCGCCGCGCCGGGCCTCGCGGTGGACGGGCGCGGCGCCGGAGGTACGGCCCGCAACAGGTGCTGCACCGGAGGTACGGCCCGCAACGGGCACGGCGCCGGAGGTACGGCCCGCCAAGTGGGCCTCCAGGCCCCGGCGCAGCTCGTCGGGGTCGGCGCCGGTGACGGCGAGGCGGTGGCGCAGCGCGCGGCGGCCGCCGCCGAGAGTGAGCGGCAGGTCGCCGGGGGCGGGGGCGGGCCCGGCGGCCAGCCGGTCGCGGAGCAGGCCGGCCAGGGCGGTCAGGCCCTGCTCGGTGCGGGCGGACAGCGGCAGCACGGTCGGGGCGGGGCGCGGGTCGGCGGTGCCGGGCGCAGCTGGCGCCTCCTCCAGCACCAGGTGGGCGTTGGTGCCGCCGACGCCCAGCGCGCTGACCCCGGCCCGGCGCGGGGTGGGGCCGGCCGGCCAGTCCCGGCGCTCGGCGGAGAGCCGGAACGGGCTTCCGTCGAGCTCCAGCGCGGGGTTGGGGCGGCTGAAGTTGACCAGCGGCGGGATCGTGCCGTGCCGCAGCACCAGCAGGGCCTTGATCAGCCCCGCCATTCCCGCGCAGGTGTCCAGGTGGCCGATGTTGGGCTTCACCGAGCCGAGCGAGCAGAAGTCGGCGGCCTCGGTGCGGGCGCGGAACGCCTGGGCCAGCGCCCGGAACTCGATCGGGTCGCCGAGCGGGGTGCCGGTGCCGTGCGCCTCGATGTAGCCGACGCTCTCGGCCGGCACCCCGGCCAGGTCCAGGGCCCGACCGACCACGGCCGCCTGCCCGTCCACGCTGGGCGCCGTGTAGCCGACCTTGAGCCCGCCGTCGTTGTTGACGGCCGAACCGAGGATCACGCCGTGCACGGTGTCGCCGTCCGCCAGCGCCCGGTCCAGGCGCTTGAGCAGGACGGCCGCGACGCCGTTGCCGCCGACCGTGCCGCCGGCCGCCGCGTCGAAGGCCCGGCAGGCGCCGTCCGGGGAGAGGATCGACCCCTCCTCGTAGCGGTATCCGGCGGCCTGCGGGGTGTGCAGGGCGGCGGCCCCGGCCAGTGCCAGGTCGCAGTCGCCCGCCAGCAGTGACTGCACCGCGAGGTGCACCGCGACCAGCGAGGTGGAACAGGCGGTCTGCACGCCGATCGCCGGCCCGGTCAGGCCCAGCCGGTAGGCGACCCTGGTGGCGGCGAAGTCGGCCTGGTTGCCGATCGCGGTCTGCAGCGCGGCCACCGGCTCGGCCGGGTCGGCGGTGGCGGCCAGGGTGTGCTGGTAGTAGTTGCGCAGCGCGTACAGGGTCATGCCGGTGCCGGCGAAGACCCCGACCCGGCGGCGCGGGTCCGGGGCGTCGTAGCCGCCGTCCTCCAGGGCCTGCCGGCAGATCTCCAGCAGCAGGCGCTGCTGGGGGTCCATCAGCGCCGCCTCGGTGCCGCTGATGCCGAAGGCCTCGGCGTCGAAGTGGTCGGTGTCCGGCAGCGCGCCGGTCACCGGGACGAAGTCGGGGTGGCGGTACTCCGCCGAGCGCAGGCCGGCCGCCGCCAGCTCGTCCTCGGTGAAGCGGGTGGTGCTGCGGACGCCGTCGACGATGTTGCGCCAGTACTGGTCGGGGCTGTCGGCGCCGGGGAAGCGCAGGGCCAGGCCGACGATGGCCACCCGGCGGTCGCCGCCGTCCGGGCCGCCGTCCCGGCCGCCGGGCGCGGCGGTGGCGGCCGTGGCTGCGGTGGACGCGGTGGGCACTTCGGTCAGGTGCGCGATCAGGGCGTCCACGGTGGGGTGCCGGAACAGCTCGGTGGGCGCCGGGGGCGCCGGCAGGACGGCACCGAGCGCGCCGTGCACCCGCATCAACTGGAGCGATCCGATGCCGAGTTCGGCGAGCGGGCGGCCAGGGTCGAGCGGGGTGTCGAGGACGGCCTCGAAGGCGTCCAGGACTGCCCGGCGCAGCTCGGCGGTGGCAGGGGTGGCGGGCCCGGTGGCGGCGGACGGTACGGCTGCGGCCGGTGCGGTGGCCCGCTCGTCGGCCGGCCGTCCGGCGGGCCGTGCGGCGGGCGCTTCGCGGACCCGTCGCGGTGCGGTGGCCAGCAGGCGGCGGCGCGCGGCGGGGGCGCTCGGGTCGGGCCCGGCGTACCAGCGGCCCGGGGCGGCGGCCAGCAGCAGCGAGGCGAGTCGGCGGCCGTGCGCGGCACTCAGCACGGCGATGCCCCGGTCGGCGGCGGCCTGCTCGTGGTCGGTGGCGCGGTTCATGCCGACCCCGCTCCACAGGCCCCAGGAGATCGTCCAGGCAGGGGCCCCGGTCTCCCGGTGCAGCCGGTCGACGGCGCTCTCCAGGTAGCGGTTGGCGGCGGCGTACGCCGTGGAGCCGACGGCCTCCTGGAAGCCGACCATCGAGGAGAAGCCGACGAACTGGGCGCCGGGCCGCTTCCGGACCAGCTCGACGAGGTGGTCCGTGCCGGTCGTCTTGGCGCGCACCGCCTCGCGCCAGCCGTCGGGGCCGGTGTCCGCGAGCAGTGCGAGCCGGTAGCTGCCGGCCAGGTGGAGCACGCCGTCCAGCGGCGCCTGCCAGTCCCGTTCGGCCTCGGCGACCACCTCCGCCAGCTGCTCGGGGTCCGTCACGTCGGCGCGGCGGTAGTCGACCCGGCCGCCGTAGGAGGACAGCCGGTGCAGCGCCGCGCGGCGCTCGGCCGCCTCGGCGGTCGGCGCGTCCAGGTCGGTGCGGCCGATCACGAGCAACCGGGAGCCGTGGTCGCGGAGCAGGCCGGGCAGCAGCTCGGCGGCGATCCCGCCGAGGCCGCCGGTGACCAGGTAGCGGGCGCCGGGGGTGAGCAGTGAGCAGCCCTCGGCTGCGGTACCGGCGTCAAGGTCAGGGTCGGCGTCGGGCCTGCTCACGGTCTCGGCCGGTCCCAGCCGGGGCACCCACGGGCGGCCCTCGCGCCAGGCGCACTCCGGCTCCGGCCGGGGCTCGGCCAGCAGGGCGAGCAGCGCGGCGGCCTGCTCGGCGGCCGGTGCGCCCGCCGGCAGGTCGATGTGCCGGGCGGCCGGCACCAGTTGCTCGGCCCGGGCGCCGGCGGTCAGCGCGGCCGTCAACTCCGCGCTCGGGTCCGGGAGTTCACCGGGCAGCACGGCATGCAGCCCGGCACTGACGGTGACCAGCTCGCCGATCGGCGGCCGGCCGGCCAGGGCCTGCAGCAGGGCGAGCAGCGCTTCGTCCCGCGCCGCCGCGTCCGAGGGCCGCGGCGCGTCCTCGGGCCCCGCGCCCCACAGGTGCACCACCCGCGCGGGGCGCTCCTCGCCGAGCGCCCGCAGCCACTCCCCCGGGTCGGTGGTCGGCGGCCGGTCCACCACCACGGCCTGCGGCAGGGCGGCGCGCAGCGCCTCGGCGAGGGTGCCGGGGCCGGCGGGGCCGAGCAGCAGGGTCGGCCCCGCCGGAGCGCCCTCCGCCGGGACCGTTCCGGCCGCCGGGGCCTCCGGCACCGGGCGGGGTTCCCAGGCGAGTCGGCGCACGCAGTCCGGCAGGGTCCGGGAGTTGGCCTCCGCCAGGTCCAGGGCCACGAGGTGCTCGTCGAGTTCGCCGTCGAGCAGCCGCCGGCGCAGCGCGGTGCGCTGGATCTTGCCGCTGGTGGTGCGCGGGAACTCCGACGGCGGCACCGGCAGCACCAGGGCGGGGGCGGGCTGCCTACGGGCGGCCAGCAGTCGCCGGACCTCGGCGGCCACGGGCGGTGCGGGGGCGTCCTGGTCGTTCGGCACGTAGACGACCACCAGTTGCTCGGTGCCGGTGCGGTCGTCCGGGACCCCGAAGGCGGCGACGTGGCCGGAGCGCACCCCCGCCACCGAGGCCACCACGTCCTCCAGCTCGTGGCAGAAGTAGTGCACCCCGTTGACGATGATGATCTCCTTGCGACGGCCGGTGAGCACCACCTCCCCGTCGGCCAGGAAGGCCAGGTCTCCGGTGTCGAACCAGCCGTCGCCGACGAAGGCCTCCCGGTCGGCGGCCGGGTTGTTCAGGTAACCGGGGGTCACCCGGCCGGAGTTGACCTGGAGCCGGCCGACCCAGTGCTCGGGCAGGGCCCGGCCGTCCTCGCCCGCCACCCGCATCCGGGTGCCGGGCGCGGGACGCCCCATGCTGAGGAAGCCGGTGCCGCGCTCGTGCGAGGCCGGGTCGGCGGGCTCCAGCCGGCCGGTCAGCGAGTCGGTGCGCACCAGGCGGCGGGCGCCGTCCTCGTGGTAGCGCTTGTAGGTGATCACGGTGCAGGTCTCGGCCATGCCCCAGCCGAGCAGGACGTGGTCCGCGCGAACGCCGAACGGCCCGGTGGCGGCCAGGAATTCGTCCAGCACTGCTTCGGTGCACTGCTCCCCGGCGTTGATCAGCGACTTGAGCGCGGAGAGGTCCCAGTGCCGGCCGGGACCGGCGGCCCGGACCGCCTCGGCGACCAGCCGGAAGCCGAAGTTGGGCGACCAGGAGTGCGCGCCCCGGTAGCGCTCCAGCGTGTCCAGCCAGACCAGCGGGTCGGCGAGCACCAGTTCGGTGGGCACCTGCACCTGGTCGGCGGCCAGCGCCACGTCCCGCAGGTGGAACATCAGCAGCCCGGCGACGTGGTCCAGCGGCAGCCAGTTGACGGTGACGTCCTCGGGCGAGCTGCCCTGGGAGGCGGCGCCGGCCACGTACTCCAGGATGCCGCGGTGGGTGATCTGCACCGCCTTGGACCGGCCGGTGCTGCCGGAGGACAGCTGGAGGATCGCGACGTCGCCGGGGTCCGGAGCGTGCTCGGCGCCTGGCGCGGCGCCGGTGTCGGCGGGCCGGTGGTCGACCGCGATGACCCGCAGGCCGGGCGCCGGGTAGAGCTCCCCGAGCCGTGCCAGGCCCGCCACGGCCGGGCCGCAGGCGAGCACCGGCGGCTCCTCCAGGGTCTGCCAGGCGTGCCAGAGCTTCTCCAGTACGGGGTTGCGCTCGTCGTAGGCCGGCGGGCGGGCCACCGTGACCGGCTGCACCCCGCCCAGCAGGCAGGCCCACAGGGTGGGGAAGTAGCGCTCCGGGTCGGGGACTTGGAGGATCACCCGGTCGCCCGCCCGCAGTCCTGCGGAGGTCAGCAGGGCGAGGGTCTCCCGGGCCTGCTCCAGCAGTCGGCGGTAGGTCAGCCTGGTCGCCCCGCCGTCGGCCCGGACCAGGTGCAGGCCGCGCCCGGGGTGCCGCTCGGCGGCGCGCAGCAGCGCCTCGGGCAGCGTCCGGGGCGCGTCCGGCGCCGGATCGGGCAGCGGGGCGCCGACCGCCTCCGTCCCGGTGCCCTCGGGGGCGGCCGTCGGGCCGTCCGGGGCGGGGCCCGCCGCCGTCCCGGCGTCGCCGAACGGCCGCCAGTGCGCGGTGAGTTCGCGCAGGTGGCGCAGGGCTGGCCCGGGCTCGGCGGGCGGCCGGGCGGCGGCGGCCGCCAGTACGGCGCGGTCGGGCTCGCCCTGCGGGGTGCGGACGATGCCGTCCAGGAGGTGCACCTCGGCGCTCGGGTCGGCGTCCAGCAGGGCCGCGGCGGCCCGGCGGCGCAGCGCGGCGGTGTCGGTGTCGGCGGCGGGCACCAGGTAGGCCAGCAGCCCGCGGCGGCCGTCGGCGCGCTCGACCGGCAGCAGCGCACAGTCGGCGACCTCGGGACGCAGCAGCAGCCGGGCCTCCAGGGCACGCAGCCGGGCGCGGTCGGGACCGGTGGAGCTCATCAGGTACGGCACCTTTCGGATCGGTGCCGGGGCGCGCGGGTACGGACCGCCCCGGGGTACGGAGGGTGAGCGGATCGGGCTGGTGCCTGCGGCGCGGTGGCGCCGGCGGATCCGGTGGCGCGGTACTTGTGTCGGGGCAGGTGCGTTGGGGTGGGGGGTTCAGCGTTTGCGGGACCGGGCGACCACGACCAGGAAGCCGAGCGCCAGCACGATCGGGACGGCGTGCGAGACGCCGACCACGGTCAGCGGGCTGAGCAGCGCCAGCAGCGATCCGCTCAGCAACATCCCGGTGCCCATGCCGACGTTCTCGGCGGAGGCCAGCAACCCGAAGGCCTGGCCGCGCCGTTCGTCGGCGAGGGCCTGGATCCGGGTGGTGTACGAGATCTCGGTGAAGCCGTCGCCGAGCCCGGCGCCGATCGCCGCCAGCAGGAACAGCGGGGTCGGCAGCCCGGTGAAGACCAGGATGAAACAGCCGGACATCAGACAGGTGCCCAGGGCGAAGGCGCGCTCGCCCGGTTCGATGCCCCGGCGCAGCAGGAGCCGGGAGACCAGTTGCTGGGCGCCGAGGTTGCCGACCGCCCAGGTGGCCCAGAACATGCCCAGCAGCGCGGCCGGGTTGCCGGGAGAGTGCTGGTTGGCGAAGACCGGCAGGCTGATGTTGTGCGCGGCCGAGCCGAAGGCGTCCAGCAGCCGGATCGCCGCCATCGCGCCGACCACCGGGGCGGCCCGCAGGACGATCAGCGCCTGCCACCGGCTCCCGCGCCGCTTCGTCCCCCCGGCGGAATCGGCGGGATCGGCGGCATCAGCCGGTTCTGCGGCGGGCTGCTCGGCGGGCTCGGCCCGGGTGCGCAGCGGCAGCCGGAGCACCACCGCCGCGAACACCAGGAAGCTGGACGCGTCGATGAGCAGCGCCGCGCGGAACCCGGCCCAGGCCACCACCACGCCGGCGGAGGCGAAGCCGAGCACCATGGCGGCCGAACGGCAGCTGGCCATCAGGCTGTTGGCACGGGCCCGGCGCTCGGAGCCGACCATCTCCGGGATGCTGGTCCGCAGCGCGACGGCGCACACCGCGGCCGCGCCGCCGAAGACCAGCGCGAGCGAGTAGAGCACCGGGATGCGCGCGGGGACGGGCGCGAGGGCCACCACGACCAGGGCCAGCGCCTGGGCCAGCGCGCAACCCGTCATCAGCCGGCGCCGGTCGGTCCGGGCCACCAGACGCCCGGAGACCAGCCCGCCGACGAGGCCGCCGGCCAGTCGGATGATCAGGTACCCGGCCGTGCCGAGCGCGTTCCCGGCCGCCTCGTAGGCGAACAGGCTGAGCGCCACCAGGTCGAGCTGGCTCCCGTACGTGGACAGGGCGTCGCCCAGTGCCAGCCGGTAGAACACCCGGGGCAGCTTGTCGGCGCTCTGGTGCGGTACTTGCTGTGCAGTGTCCGGCACCGGTCCCCCAGGCACGCCGTGTCGGTCGGTTCAGTGTGACATTGCACTGCAATCTAAGGGCGACCCCGCAGCAGATCAAGACCTTGATCGCCTGCTTGTCCGAAAGATCGCAAGTTCGGCCGACCCGGAACCATCTTTCCAGCCAGACTGGCGAGTTGGTGCCGGTACGCCCTACCGCCCGACGGCCGCGACGATGCCGCCGGGCGGTAGGCCCGCCGGTGGACGACCGAGGACAGGGAGGCGAGTTGGGCCAAGGCCAGGGCCAGGCCGGAACGGCGACGAACCTCGCAGCGGAACCTGCCTGCCCGTCAGCCCCGCACGGGTGGGAGGGTATGACCATCGCACTCGTACAACGGAGGAGCACCCCCGGCATGTCCGTCATCCACCACACCACCCTCCAGCCGAGCAAGCTGGAGCTGCTCGCCTCCTGGCTCCCCTCCCGGCCCTGGTACCGCGGCGGCTCGGGCGCCCCGGACCTGGCCAAGGCCGGCGGCTTCCGGCTGGACGACCCCCAGGGCGAGGTCGGCATCGAGTTCATGGTGGTCACCGACACCTCGGGCCCCGCCCCCGCCACCTACTTCGTCCCGCTCACCTACCGCGGCGCCCCGCTCGACGGGGCGGAACACGCGCTCGTCGGCACCATGGAGCATGGCGAGCTGGGACGGCGCTGGGCCTACGACGGCTGCCACGACCCGGTGCTGGTCGCCCAGTTGTCGGCCCTGATCGAGGGCCGGGTCCAAGCCCAGGACCAGAACATCAGCGACACCCCCAACCTGGAGGTCACCCGCTCCTACCGCGGCGACACCCCCCTGCGCCCCACCGCCGCCACCGACGACCAGGAGGGCACCGCGCTGACGGCCCCCCGGGGCACGACCCTGCGCCTGCACCGGGTGCTGCACCCCGCCGCCGACGACGCGACCCTCCCCGCCCCGGAGACGGCCGGCCACCTCGGCGGCGCCTGGCAGCTGCCCGACGGCACGCGCACACGGGGCCTGTTCGCCGCCCTGCACCCCGCCCCACTCGCCTAGCACTCCAGCACGACGCTGTCACTTGACCCGGGGTGATGCGGGCGGGCCGGCACGTAGCCGGGGTGCAGAACATCGGGGGCGGCTTCCCGCAGGCCGCCCCTCGTTCCCTTGCCCGCCAACCCCCAGGTGGGAGCGGGTGTTGTGATCCTCGGGCTGGGCCGCCCCCGGCGGCCTCCGGGTCAGACGGTGAAGGCGTAACTCGTCCCGTGGAATTCGAGGGACACCTCCGTCACGCCGGAGAGATCCAGGCTCGAGTTGTCCTCCGGCCGCACCTCGATCTGCCAGGTGGTGAACGGGCCGACCGTGGCATAGGACTTGTGCGGCGAGTCCGATTCGGATTCGAAGTCCGCCTCCTGGAACACCGTGCGGTCCCCCAGGTCGTAGCTGAACGTCTTGGTGATCCGCGCGTGGGTGAAATCGAAGACGTCGCCATGCGGGTTGACGATCTGCTCCGTTCCGGATTGGGTGATCTGCACGTTGAGCCGCTTGTGCTCGTTCGTCGTCGCGGCGCCCTTGATCCAGGCCCGCACCTTGCTGGCGCGGACGTTGGCCTTTCCCGCGAAGGGACTCGTCGCCATGTCCGTCGCGGGAGCGACGGCCTGCAACTTGACCATCAGCACGTTGCCGGTGCGGAAGACGTCGATCTGGGCCTGGGAAGCTTTCACGACCAGGCCCTCTTGTTCCGGCTTCGCGGGGAACCGCTGCGCCTGCGTGCCGAAGGACTCCACGGCACTTCCGTAGGCATCAAGGACCGTGTTGGCGGCGCTGGCCAGCACCCCGTGGTCAATCGTGGCCATCGTTCGCCCCCCGTAGGCCTCGGCGATCAGGTCGCGGTCCGACAGCGCCCACATCCGGTAGGCATGGGTGGTCAGGCTGAGCGCGCGCATGATCTGGTCGCGGCTCGCGTAGTAGAGCCGCGACACGAAGCTGACCAGGTCCGGAAGGTCTGGCCGCATTTCGTCCAGGGCCTTGTCGTTGAGGGCGGCGATGTGGTTCCTGGCGTCCTGGATGGTTCGGTGGTCGCGCGCGGCGAGCAGGACATGGGCGTTGTAGAGAAGGATCTGCTGGTTGCGGGCGAGGATCTGCTCGATGTAGGCGGAGAAGGCGTCCTCGACCTCCTTCAGATCGACGCCGAATTCCGAC
This sequence comes from Kitasatospora sp. NPDC127121, assembly GCF_042677305.1. Classification (NCBI taxonomy): domain Bacteria; kingdom Bacillati; phylum Actinomycetota; class Actinomycetes; order Kitasatosporales; family Streptomycetaceae; genus Kitasatospora; species Kitasatospora sp. NPDC127121. Next base: position 115,412 of record NZ_JBHXTQ010000001.1, read on the forward strand.
TTGAGCTTGTCGAACTCCTGTCGGAAGGTGCTTTCGACCGCCAGGAGCTTGGCGGCACCGGGGTCATCAGGCTGGAGCATCCCGTTGTCGAGCGACTTGAAGCCCTCGATCAGGTCGTGGACCGAGGATCCGACCGCCTTGATCTGATCGACCAGATAGGACTTGTCCACCGGGACACCGGTGTCCTGGGTGATCGAGGAGTCGGCCTGGTAGAGGAGGCCGCCGAACTGGGTCGCGATCATGAACTTCGACTGGGGCGCGAAGGCCACCGTCGACAACGCACTGATCAACTGCTTGAAGTCGAAGCTGAAGTGGTTCTCGATATCACTCTGGAACTTCCGGATCTTTTCTTCCAGATCCGACTTGAGAGGTGGCAGGGTGATGGCGTAGTGGGAGATGAGTCGGGCGGTCTCCGACAGCGCCTCGCCGATCAGCTTGAGCTCCTCCTCCGCTTCCGACGCGGCGGACGCGTACTTCCCCCGCGCCGTCCGAACGGCCTCCATCGACGCCTTGTTCTGCTTCAGATCGGCGAAGTACTTCAGATAGTCCTGCTCGATGGCCGAGAAGTTGTCGATCATGTCGCCGAGCAGCTTCTTGTAGAAGTCGAAGGAGGCTAGCGGGGACCAGTGCGCGTCGTACCCAAAACTGTCCTGCCCGCCACGCAACTGTGCCAGGAGGACGGTGCACTGCTGGTTGATCCCGCGGAGCTGCGCGACCGAGTCGACCGCTCCGGCCTTCCGTTCGTACTTCGCGTAGTGGCCGGCCAGCTCACTACCCTCCTTGAGGGCGGCGAACGGCCTGGTGCGGGCCTCCAGGCGAACCAGTACGGCTGCCAGATCCCGGACGCCCTGCGGGTGCTGCACGGGGTCCAGGGTCAGATACCGCAAACGGATGACCTCCAGCAGCCGGGCGCACTGGCTGGGGTGGACCAGGATCGAGGCCGGCAGGTCACCGACCGCGATATCCTCCGCTGTGCCGAAGGAGATGACCTTCCTCGAACCCTTGCTGCCGGACTTACCGCCGTTGCCCGATGGGTCGCCTGGGCCATAGGCGCCGTAGGCTCCGCCCGCGACATCGATCGCCGCGAGGGCTTTGCGGATGTCATTGTCCTGCAGGGCCCCGAGGTACTCGCCTGCTTGGCGGATCAGGCCCTCGAACGCAGCGTCCGTCGCCGCGGCTTGGGCGTTCTTCAGGGTGTCGAGCGTCTTCTGCCACTTCGACGTGGTGCCGACGGCCGCCTGCATCTCGTCCAGCAGGCGTTTGACGGCCTGCTTCTTCGCCGCCAGGGTCTTCTGCCCCAGCACACCCCGGAGCGCCACCAGGTATCCGGCCGAACGGGTGCCTGCGAAGAGAGTCGCCTTCCCGCCGTCACCACCGTTGCCACCTTCGCCGCCCGGGGCGCTGACCCCGACCTCGCCGTCCCCGCCTTTCCCGCCCGCTGCCGCCAGGGTCGCGTACGGTGCATCGCCCAAGGCGTTCTCCAGGTACAGCGAGAGTGCGCCCGCCGCTGTACCGTCGCCGCCGGGCTTGCCGGGCTTGTTCTTGTCCAGGTTCTGGGTCATCACGGACTCGCCCACGGCGCCGGACGTCGAGATCTGCCCCTTGCCTGCGAGTGAATTCACAGAGATGACAGCACTCTTGCAGGCGAGGCGGCCCTTCAGGACAACCGACTCGGCGAACAGGAAGATCTCGTCCGCTTCGTGGTTTCCGCCGAAGGTCGAACCTTCTCCCAGCAAAAACGCATCCATGACACTGACGACCACCTTCACGCCGTCGACCGTTACCTCCTGGAAGCGTTCGAGCGAGCTGGTGAGCAGCGCTTCGGAGTCGTCGTTCACGCCCCGCCTCCCTTGGTGAAGAACTTCTTGCCTTCCTCGCCACGCCGGTGCTCGGCGTCCTTGAGGTCCTTCCCGTTGTCAGTGCTCTCCCGGTCGGCGTCGTTCTTCTCTTCCTCCTTCCGACCGTCCTCCTTCTCCTGCTCCTCCTGTCTGTTTTTCAGTTCGTCAACTTCCTTCTGCAGCCGCTCCTTCGCCTTCTTGAGATCGGCATCGTCCGGGTTGCGGGACAACTTGTCCTCGGTCTTCTGCAGCTCGGACTGCTGGGCCTCAAGTTCCTCTGCCGTCTTCTGTGTCTCCTTCTGCGCGTTCGCGATCTCCTTCTGGATGTCGGCGCTCTTCTGCGTGAAGTAGTGCGTGCGCTCCTTCAGCAGTTCCGCCCGGACCGCGGCCTCGATGTAGCCGCCCTGAGTGATCTTGGGCTCCACCGCGTAGGTCCGCATCAGGGTGTCCACGCCCTCCGCGCCCAGCGCCTGAGCGAGGTCGGGATACTCCTGGTCGGTCGCGGTGGCAGCCAGAGCGTACGGCCCCAGGGCGTCGATCATCCGACCGCTCAGCCCCGCCTCCAGGACGCTCCGCACGGCATCGGCGGCCGGCATCGTGTACAGGGCCGGATCGCCCTTCAAGGCGCGCCGCACCTCGGTGCTGACGGCATGGTCCACGCTCTTCTCCGCAAGAGACCAGTCGAGCCTCGCTCCCATGCGCTCCGCCCGCTCCCGGAAGGGTTCCAGGTCGGCGCTGACGATGTCCTTGGGGATCCCGCCCGGGCCGTCGACGTCGAACTCGTTGTTGTAGACCATGTCGTCGATGGTGACGACGCCCGTGCTCTTGCCGCTCTTGACGAAGAAAGTCGCCCGGCCCTCCGGTTTCAGCACGGCGATCGGGTGTCCGGGTTCGGCGCTCAGCACCACGTTGACCGAGGAGCCGTCACGCACCGAGGTGGCCCGGAAAAACTCGGAGCCGCTTTCGAGCGCGGCGTTGCCGACAGCGCGGGTGAAGCTCGCGTCGTCCGGATGCATGTAGAGCTTCTCCACCGTGTCGTCGGCGTGGAAGGCCTGCGGATTTGCCTTCCGGGCGGTGCCGAGGATCTTTTCCAGCAGGGGTTCGCTCTTCGGATAGGTCAGGTCCAGCCCCTTGAGTTCCTTGGACGAGGATGAGAGGTCGAGCGTGAAAAGGAACATCGTCCGCAGCTCGGAGACCTTCGCCGTGACCCAGTCCGGTTCCGCACCCTTCTCGTACTCGAAGTACGCAACCTGCTGCTCGGGCGGCACCTCCGGGTCTTGATAGTGCGTCAGCTCCGGGAATTCGGTGTTCTTCTCGGATGGGCGTTCCGCCGACAGGTAGAGGCCTTGGCGCCCGCCCTCGTCCAGGTCGGACCCGGTCCAGCGGTTGGCGAGGTCCTTGCCCAGGTCCAGCCAGACCGTCCGGCCCGCCTGTTCCTTCTGGCCGAGGAAGTTGCGATAACCCACATAGCGGTACAGAGGATCGCCGGTCTCCATGGCGACGCGGCACTGGGCGACGAGGTCGTCCTCGGTCTGGAGAAACGCGTGCGCGGCCTCGTAGACCGACTGGTAGAGGTCGGGTCTCAGCAGCTTCGGCATCGAAATCCCCTTCAGGATCAGGAGTTGGCGACGTGACCGACGACCAGGAAGTCGTACGGGGTGTGGAGGCCGGCGCTGCTGTCGACGTTGATCATTGTTTTGGAGGGCTCCAGGAGATTGGTCTCCAGGAAGTAGTTCAGGCCCTTCAGCTGGACGTCGATCTCCGGCATGTGGAACTTCATCTCGTTACGATAGAAGGGCTGAACCGAATCATCGCATCCGTTCCCCCGTTCCCAAAAACTGCAGTCCTTTGTACTGAAGTTCGGCTTGAAGTCGTCGTTCGTGAAGGTGAAGTCCGGAAAGGTGATTCCGGTGTTGGACACGTCGACACCCTTCGCCCCCTTGTTCAACGCGATGTCCGCGTAGACCGTTCCGTAGAATGTCTTAGGATGGGGTCCACTCACGTTCCGATGCCACTCTGATGTCATCTTTCCCGACCACTTGACCTCCGCCTTGCCGTCGGTGATGATGAGCTTCACTGGATGATCCTGCAGACTGACCCGCATTCCTCCGTAGTAGTAGCCATTTCCGCCGTCGAATCCCGACCCCTTCTCCCCCTGGGCAATCACCGAGGTGTCCTTCTTGAGCTCCAAGGTGCAGCTTCCGTCCTTGGATTCGCCGCTCACAGTGAACCCGCGGGGAGCGAGCTGCTTCTTGATGAAGGTATTGACCATGAGGTCCTGGGAGAGAATGATGCTCGCCGTGTAGCCGGTGGGCACCGGCGGCACCTGCGTACCGTCCGGGTGAAAAACGGGCGCGGAAGCGCCCTGCGGGTTACCACTCTCGTCGGTCTGGATGAAGAGGCTCAGACAACCGGCGTCCTTGTCTCCGGTCGACGCGAAGGCGAAGGACTTCGGCGTCATGGCCATGTCGCCACCGGACTGGTTCTTGTTGTTGACCCCACCGAGCACATAGGCGATCTCATCGACCTCCTCCTGGAAGTGCTTCGTCAGCTTGGGCAGCAGCGGATCGAGGTCGTCCTCGTTCTGAACGGGCTGGAAGCCGAAACGGGTCCCGGTCTGGTTCTTGAAATGCAGGACGATGTGCTGGTCCGTGGTCTTGCCATGAGCGAAAGTGACCACCGCGCCTTGTTTCGTCACCTCCTTGGTGTCTCCGGCGATCGCGGCGAGAGGAACCTCAGCCCGCACGGACAGACCCGTGGGGAAATCACCTGTTCGCGCGGGCTTGGAATCCCCGTCCGGCGTCACCGAAAAGGTTGACCCGGCGCCGATTGGCATCAGAAGGACAGCCACGTTGGGCTGACCGAGCGCGAACTCGATGGTCGGGGGATTGAAATTGATCACATAGTCGACTGTGTAATTCTTGCCGTAGATCGGATCTTCCCCGTGAGCCTGAAGCTTCACGTTCTGGACGAGCCTGTTGTCTCGATAACTCTTCTGCAGAAATTCATTCAGCTGCTTTTCCGAATATGAGACGATAAAGTCCCACCGGTCGGTCGACGGCCCCTTCTTCATGCTGGAGGTCAGATCAGAGAGAGACGCCTGAGGCATGGTGCCACCTTTCACGAATACCCATCGGACGGAGGCCGGCACCCGTAACATCCGGCCGCCGGCAGCCGGCAGCCTAGCCGAATACTTCGTTCCCGTACGGACCATTTTTTGTCCGTGTTGCTGTGTCGAAAACCTGTAGCAGACTTGGCCCGCAGCGCGATTTCTCATTTGGTCGTACACGATTAGACGTTCGACGGCCTCGCCCGCACCATGGGTGGTGGGCGCTCCGCGCGGCACGGCTCCGTGCGTCCGCGACGAGGACGACACCCCGCCCCACTTCGAGTTCGGTCGCGACCGGGCCTCAACCCGTTCACGGGCGCCCCCATCCGGCACCCCGCGCTCCCGCAGGCTGTCGAACGCACCAGAGAGGCACCGGGCATGACCGAGATCGACCATGTGAAGATCCACCCCGCGATCGGCATCGCGCGGGTCGGCAACGGCGAGCAGTTCTTCCACGGACCGGAGAGTCCGGACGAGAAGCCCCTGGCCCCGGGCTCCTACAAAGAGGGCACCGGCAAGATCAAGCGGCAGGCGGCACGGTTCCGCGTCTACGGCTACGACAAGGACGGCAAGGTCGTCCGGGAGATCCTGCACGGGCAGGGCGGTGCCAGCGTCGAATGGGCGGTCCAGCTCGCCAATCACAAGGCCGCCTGGTACAAGTTCTCGCTCGCACTGGACATTCCCGAAGCCCAGCGCTTGTCACAGGACCAGTACGGCCAGCGCAACGCGGGGACCGACAGGGGCCAGCTGCGGATCGATCCGGGCTCCCGGAAGATCTCGGGGACAAACCAGAGCGGCCAGAAGTTCGACACCGGGAAGATCAACGGCAAGGCCGTCTACCTGGGCGAGTTGCAGACCGACGAAAAGGGGCGGCTCCGCGTTCTGGGCGGCAGGGGCAGCTCGGCCTCGTTCACCACGACCCCGACGCCGCTGACCACCTTCGGCAACAACGAGGGCTGGCACGACGACATCTCCGACGGCCCCGTGACCGCCACCGTCAGGATCGACGGCAAGGAGGTCGCGGTGCAGCCGGCCTGGGTGGTGGTCGGGCCCCCGAACTACGCGCCGGACGTCAAGGGCATCGTGACCCTCTACGACCTGCTGTACGACCTCTTCGTCCAGGGCGGGTACCTGCCCGCCCCCTCCACCGTCGTCTTCGACGAGCACATCAAGCCCCTGCTCCAGCGGTTCACCGGACACCAGTGGGTCAACCAGGGCTTCGCGGCGGAATTCGGCTGGCAGGGCCCCAACGACTTCACCTCGCCCCAACTCCTCGCCATCCTCGGCAACAAGAAGGACCAGTACCGGGAGCTGCGGCAACGCGTGTACTACCAGATGCGCAGCTACGACCGGGACGGCCTCTCCCCACTGCCCTGGCCCTGGCTCTACGGGGACGCGATGGCCGTCCCTGCCCAGTCCCCGCGCCAGTACGGCGTCCTGACCACGACGCAGGAGCAGATGCTGGAACAGTGGGTGAAGGGGGACTTCGACGACAAGACCAAGTACACCTCCTACCCCTCGCTGGACGACGCGCCCGTCGCACTGCAGCCCGGACTGCTGGACCGCGCAGCCCTGGACTACTGCCTCGCCGACGCCTTCCACCCCGGCTGCGAGGTCACCTGGCCGATCCGCCACGACACCCTGTACGCAGAGCCGTTCCGCATTCTCCACCGCCCGGCCGGCACCGCCGAGCGCGACTACGGCCCGCACCTCACGCCGCAGCTCGCGCTCTCGGGCAACGGCCCCCTGCACGGCCAGGGGCCCGGCGGCCTCACCCGCTGGATGGGCGTCCCCTGGCAGACCGACACCGCCAGCTGCCGCTCCGGCTACGAGCTCCGGGCCAACATCGGCCCCCGCTACAGCCCCTACCTGCCCTCCTTCTGGCCGGCCCGGGTGCCCAACCACGTGCTGAAGAAGACCGACTTCGACAAGGTCAACCAGAAGCCGAACACCACCGTCACCGAGGACGAGCGCGCGCAGGCCTTCGAGAACCGCGCCGTGTGGCTGCGGTTCCTGAGCCCGGACAAACAGACGGGCCTGCAGAACATGGTCGACAACTGGTCCAAGTTCGGCGTCATCGAAACCAACGCCTACACGGTGGCAGACGGCAAGTTCCCGGCCGCGATCCTGGTGGAGTCGACCCCCGACCCTTCGCTCCCCCAGGTCAAGGACCGCCAGAACCTCGTCAACGTCCACGTGCGCGAGACCGGACAACCCCAACTCGCCGAGAGCCAGCGCACCGCCGTCAACGAGCAGGCCGCCAACGAGATCGCCCTGACCACCGGGTTCCAGCCCGAGGAGATCTCGGCCGGCTACATCGCCAAGGTCGACCCCTTCCGGGACGCCTGATGACCACGGCGGCGCCCACCGACGACCAGACCGCACGGCAGCACGGCCGGTACGACGCCGTCGTCGCGGGCGGCGGCCCGGCGGGCGCCGCCGCCGCCCTCACCCTGGCCCGGGCGGGACGCACCGTACTGCTCGCCGACGCCGGCAGCGGCCCGCCGAAGACGGGCGAATCCCTCGTCCCCGCCGCCCGGTTGCTGCTCCACGACCTCGGCATCGACGTCCGGTCCCTCGACTCCGACCACCGCGCCTGCCACGCCACCCTCTCGGCCTGGGGCTCACCGCACCTGCACCGGACGGACTTCCTCATCGACCCGTACGGGCACGGCTGGCACCTCGACCGCCCCGTCTTCGACCGCCTGCTGCGCACCCGTGCCGCAGCGGCCGGGACGCGAGTGGCCGAACGGACCACGGTGAGCCACCCCGTGCCGCAACCGGACGGCGGATGGCAAGTGACGCTCCGCGCCGACGGCGCGGCGCGCCCCGTGCGGTGCCGCTGGCTGATCGACGCCACCGGCCGCCGGGCTTCGCTCGCCACCCGCTGCGGCGCCCGACGCCGCCGCTACGACCGGCTTGTCGCGGTCCACCTGCGGCTGGCTCCCGACCCCTCCGACGCCGAGGAAGCCTCCCTGGTCGAGTCCGTCCCCGACGGCTGGTGGTACACCGCGCCGCACTCCCCCGCCCACCGCCTGGTCACCTACTTCACCGACACCGACCTCGCGCCGACCGGTCTCCGGGCGACCGGGACGTTCCTCGACCGGCTCGCCGCCACCCGGCACACCACCGAACGCACCCGAGGCCGCCAGGCCCTCGCCGGGGCAGCCCCGCGCCGGTGCGCCGCACACACCGCACGGCTGGAGCCGACGGCCGGCGAGGGCTGGATCGCGGCCGGGGACGCGGCGATCGCCCTCGACCCGCTCTCCTCGCAGGGCGTCCTCACCGCCCTCTACTCGGGCCTGTGCGCCGGCCAGGCGATCGACGCCCGGCTGCGCGGCGAGACCCACGCGTTCGACACCTACGCCGCACGACTCGGCGAGACCTTCGACGCCTACCTGCACGGCCACCGCGAGATCCACGTCTGCGAGGAACGCTGGTCCGACCGCCCGTTCTGGCAGCGCCGCCGATCACCGCTGCCGCTCAACACCCCGTAACCGGAAGGCCCTGTGAACATGTCCCCGAACACCGACCCCCTGAGCGCCGACCACCGGTTCATCCTGCTCGGACGAACCACGCTCTTCGCCTACCACCTCGCCATGTTCCACGTGCCCGCGCACGCCTTCCAGATGGTCCTCAAGGTGGAACTCGACGACACCGCGCGAACCGCCTACCTGGAGGACCTCAAGAAGCCGGTGCCGCAGGGCAAGAGGCGCTACCACTCGCTGCACTCGAGCCCGAAGGACCCGTTCCCGCTCAGCGACATCAAGTCCGGCACCAGGACGTCCTTCACCGCCGAGGTGGAACGCGTGCTGGCCGACACCACCACCGGGGAGCGCCAGTTCGAGAAACTGACGGACGGTACGGTGCGGATCACCGCCTCCGGCGTGCTGTACTTCGAGCCGATCGGCACCTCCGACTACCCGGCCCACTTCACCGGGATGCTCTTCGGCACGCCCACCGAGACCTTCCTCGCGCACCGACTCGCCAAGGCCGATCACTGGGACGAGGTCCGCGAGGCCACCGCCGTCACCCCGCAACCGACCCAGAACACGCTGAACGACGTCCCCCTGGTGACCGTCCCCTCCGTCCGCGACACCCTGGAGACGGGAGTCGACCCGAACAAGCAGCAGAGCCCGTTCACCGAGAAGACGACCTACCAGGCGAAACTCACGCCGCGCGATGGCGGCGCGAGCTCCGACCTGTCCTTCACCGCAGCCGAACAGCGCTGGTGGAACAGCACCAGTCTCAACAAGAAGTAGGAGGCCCACCGCCTCGGACAGTCCTGAACCGTCCTGAACCGGCTGGGGCCCACCGGCCCTGCGCCGGGAGGCGCCCGCAGCGGCTCCCGCCGATACTGGCCGGGGCGCCCGGGCCACGTACGACCCGCGGGACGCGGCATGGACCACGGTCGCCGCCGCCCTCGACCCACAGCGGGCCTGACCGGCCCGGACCCGACCGCTGGGAGGTCACCGTGAACGGTCCCGTCACCGTGGACGGTCCCGTCGTCGCGGGCTTCGACGGTTCGCCGGAGAGCCTCGCCGCCACCGCGTGGGCCGCCCGGGAGGCGCTGCGCCGCGGGCTCGCCCTCGAACTCCTCCAGGCCTGGCCCTGGCCCAAGCGGGACTCGGTCGGCACCAACGAGGTGTACAACCGCAGCCGGGACGCCCTGGCCGCCCGCGAGGCGGAGCTGCGCGCCGCGCACGCCGGCCTCCAGGTCTCCTCCCGCCAGGTCCCCGACGACCCGGCCAAGGCGCTGGTGACCGCCGGCCGGACCTCCGCCGTGCTCGTGCTCGGCTCCCGGGGGCTGGGGCCCGTGCGCGGCTTCCTGGTCGGCTCGGTGAGCCAGGAGGTGCTGCGCCGAGCCACCTGCCCGGTGGTGCTGGTCCGGGCCGGTGAGGGCGAGCAGGGCGCCGCCACCGACCCCGTCCTGGTGGGCGTCGACCTCGCACATCCGCCGGACGACGTCCTCGCGTTCGCCTTCGAGGCGGCCGCCCACCGCTCGGCCCCCCTGCGGATCGTCCACGTCTGGGCGCCACCGGCCGGCAGCGAGTACATGGCGTTCGACGCCATCGGAGGGCTGGAGAAGGAGCTGTCCGCCTCCGAGCGGAAGCAGTTCGCCGACGTCCTGGCCCTCTGGCTGGCCCGCTACCCCCAGGTGACCGTGACGTCCGAACTCGTCCGGGGCAACGCCGCCATCGTCCTGGTGGAAGCGTCGGAGACGGCCCGGCTGGTCGTCCTCGGCCGCCACGTCCGGCGGATGCCTCTCGGCGCGCACCTCGGCCCGGTGGCACACGCCGCGATCCACCACGTCCGCTGCCCGGTCGCCGTCGTCCCGGACGCCTGACCGGCCGCGGGGGTCGCCCCTCCAGGTGAGCGGGACCGCCGTGGAGGCGGCCCTCACGCCGGTCACAGCCCGCTGGCACCGTCGATGACGAGGAGCACCCCGATCACTGCGAGGACCACAGCGGTGACGGTGCTGTTATGAGTCTCCAACCAGGTCCTGGCCCTGCCCAGCGGAGTGAGGACACGCTCCCCCCGCGCGATGTGGAGCAGCACGGGAAGCACGACGGTGGAGACGGCGAGCGCGGTGAACACCGCCACGGCGATGACCGTACGGGGCGGCCCCAGTTCGGCGGAGCCGATGGTCAGCCCTGCCGCCGCGGACAGCAGGATGGTCTTCGGGTTGGCCCCCGACAGCAGGAGCCCCAGCCGCAGGGCCTTGGCCGGCGTGGCGTCCGTGAGGCTCCGCATCCAGGCCGGGGTCCCCTTCTTGCCGCCGGAGAGCCACTGCCGCCCGGCGAGCAGGACGAGCACCGCGCCGAGGACGACTTTGGTCCAGGACGCCCAGGTGGGGGTCTCCTCGCGGGTCTCGATGACGGCCGCGAGTGCCGTGAACGCGGACGCCGCCGCGAGGATTCCGGCCGCCCACCCGGCCAGGAAGGCTCCGGCCGTGGCCCTGGGCCGGGGAGTGAACAGCAGGAGGAGCGCCGGCACGATCGGCAACGGCGACAACGCGATGGCCAGGGCCAGCGGCGCCACCTCGCTCAGCACGACGTTCACGGACCACCTTCCTCCCGCCGCTGCACAGGGCCCGGGCGGCCTGGTCGACCTCAATTCTCCCGCCGGACGGGCTCCGGCGCCCGCAGTCCCGGGCGGGAACGGTCACCTGGCCGCACCCTGGGGCCGGCCGACGGAGCCGCACGGAGCCGTGCGGAGCGGGCGGTCAGGCCGCCGGCCAGTTGCGCAGCAGTGCGTCGAGGGCGTCGAGGATGCGCGCCCAGGTGTCCTCGGTGCCGCGCGGGGTGTGCTGGAAGCTCCCGGCCCGTTCCAGGGCCACGTAGCCGTGGAAGGTGCTGCCGAGCAGCCGGACGGCGTCGGTCTCGTCGGGTTCCGCGAGGTCGTAGCCGCGTAGGATCGCGCGCGTCATCTGCGAGTGCCGGACGCCGGCGCTGGCGCGCGCGGTCTCGGGGTCGAGTTCGAGCTGCGCGGCGGCGTAGCGACCGGGGTGTTCGCGGGCGTAGTCGCGGTAGGCGTTGGCGAAGGCGGCCAGGGCGTCCTTGCCGGCGCGTCCGGCCAGGGCGGCGGCGACCCGGTCGGCGAGTTCCTCGAGTGCGAGCAGGGCGATCCTGGTCTTGAGGTCGTGGGAGTTCTTGACGTGCGAGTACAGGCTCGCGTCCTTGACGCCGAAGTGTCGTGCCAGCGCCGAGACCGTGACCTTGTCGAAGCCGACCTCGTCGGCCAGTTCCGCTCCCGCCCGGGTGAGTCGTTCCGCGTTCAGTCCTACGCGCGCCATGGCCTTCCCTCCGATCGACTGAGGCCATTATACATTTGCCTAATGGTCCTAGGTAATTTACGTTGGATCCTATGAAGCCGTTGACCGAGCAAGAGATCCGTGCCGCCTTCGTGAACTGCACCAAGGGCGAGGCGAAGCGACTGCACATCCCCCGCGACCTGGCCGAACAGCCCTGGGACGACCTGGACTTCCTCGGGTGGCGCGACCCGCAGGCGCCCGATCGCGCCTACCTCGCCGCCGAGTCGGACGGCCGCGTGGTGGCGGTCGCGCTGCGCTCCTCCGGCGCCGCCTCCTGGCAGGCCCGCCGCAGCATCTGTTCGCTGTGCGTGACCACCCACACTGGAGGCGTCTCGCTGCTGGTCGCGCCCCTGGCCGGGAAGGCCGGCAAGCAGGGCAACTCCGTCGGCGCCTACATGTGCAGCGACCTCGCCTGCTCGCTCTACGTGCGCGGCAAGCGGGAGACCGGCACCCGGCTGCACGAGTCGCTCACCGTCGAGGAGAAGATCCGCCGCACCGCGGTCAACCTCGCCGCCTTCGTCGCCAAGGTCACCGCGTGAGCCGCGGCGGGGCCTCACCCCGAGTCACCAGCCCCCCCTGTGCCGCTACTACATGCAGGCGCCGGGGTAGGAGTTGGGCTGCTGTCCGGTGGTGAGGGGGGTTGCGGTGGTGGCCGCCGTGTCGAGGGTGTGGAAGAGGGCGCGTGCGGCGGCGCCGGTCACGGACATCTGGGTGGCGGCGGTGAGTTCGCTGCCGGCCATGGGGTTGCGGCCGGCCTGGACAAGGGCGGACACGCCGTCGGCGCCGAAGGCCTTGACGGTGCCTTCGAGGTCGAACACCGGGACGGTGGTGGCGCCGAGGCCGGTGAGCATTCTGATGTTGTTGACGACGGTGGTGAGGTTGTCATACGGCGGGATCCCGGCATTGCCGATGGTGACCTGTCCCGCAGTGCCGAAGTAGCGCTGAATGTCGGCGAAGTAGGACGCCACGTAGCCGGATCCCAGGTCGATGCCGAAGGCACGGTAGCCCTGAAGGAAGTACTGGTCGTAGCCGGTCGGCGGGAACGCCGTGATGCCGAGCGCGGCCTGCAGGGCGATGCTGCCGTTGTCCAGGTCGTCCAGCGCGTAGGGCACGGGCGAGCCCGAGATCCGCATCCCGTTCTGGTGCGCCCAGGCGATGGTGTCGGCGTAGGTGTGGATCGCGCGGCACTGTGCGGCGGGGTCGAGGCTGTTGGCGTTCAGCAGGGCGTTGAAGCCGGTCAGGTCCTTCTGGGTGAGGGCCTGGGCCACGGCCTGGTCGCCGGCGGGGGATTCCAGGTCGAGTACGGCCTGGGAGAACTGCAGGTCGTGGGCGAGCGACCAGACGTGGAAGTCCTCGACGGCGCTCTGGACGAGGGCGGCGTTCTACTCGGTGTCGAAGGTGCCGTCCGACAGCGGCACGGTGATCCAGGCGCTGACCGGCACACCACGGGTGTTCGCCTGCTCGACCAGGGCCAGAGCGTCGGTGCGCTGGTTCTCGCCCGGCAGCGCGGGGCCGAAGTCCGAGCCGTACACGAGGTCGAGGTAGAGCGGGCTGTGGCCGGCGGCCAGGGTGTTCCACACGGTGTCGGTGAACGCGCTGAGGTCCCGCGGGCAGGTCAGCGGGTCCACCGCCAGACACGGCTGGACCGACTGCCCCGCCCAGAACGCCACCTGCGCGGCGAGGGCCCGGCCGGCGGGTACGGCCCCGGCCGGTGCTGCGCCGATGCCTGTGAACACCGAGCAGACGAGCACGCTCGCCGCGGCGATAGCCGAAGCTCTGGCGGACAGCGGATTTCTCATGGGTCTTCCTGTTCGCGGTCGTTGTCGGCGACTTGCGCCGTCACCGTTGTGGAGTGCCGCCGGGGTAGGCGGGGTGTCTCTGCGCGGGGCCCCTTCACGGTGTCGTGGGGAGCGCGTCGCGAAGGGCCGCTCCGGCCGGGCCGAATCCGTAAGCCTCACGAACCTTCCCGAGAGACCGAGAGACAGGATGGGAGCGATGCCAGGAGCTCCCGACAGCCTTGCACGACATCAGACATCCGATTGACTACACAGTGTGACGATTAAGTGGAGCACATCCCTACTCGACCTGAGAGCATCGCAACGCGAAGGAAGTTCGTGCCGCCACTATCTGCCGCCCGGAAGACAGCCCGGGCTCGGCTGGGCCCTGTCGGCGGAACCGGCTCCTGCGGGAAAACGGGCGCCCCGTGGCGGCTCGGGCGAACCCGGAGCTGCCACGGGGCGGTTCGTGCCGGTTGTCAGCGGATCGGTGCGGCCCCAGGCCTGCGTGGCCGGGGCGGCCGGGGAACGGTGCTCAGTTGAAGACCACGACGTCGGTGCGCATCGGCAGCGCACTGCCCCAACCGATGTTGATCTTGAACGTCACCACACCGTTGCCGGGGGCGATGCTCGACACCTGGAAGGGCGCCGCGCCGACGAACCGGTGCCCGTTGCCGTTGATCTCGGAGGCCGTGATGACGACCGTCGAGTCGATCCCGATGACGTTCCAGGCGGTCTGGAGGTTGAACGTCCCGTTCCCCGGGGTCCACGTCCACCACCCCCGCCACACGGCGCCGACGTTGCCGCCGATCGCCGCGAGGCCCTGGTCCCGGTCGGCGGGCTGCGAACTGCTCGCGATCCGCGGCACCTCGATGGAGGAAGATTCGACTGCGGCCATGACGTCCCCCCTCGCGCCGGGAGAGCCCCCACGAGCCCTCGAATACCCTGAGTGTCCATTTATGCACTAAGCATCACAATCACTCGTGCGAGTGAACCTCCGGCGCGTCGCCGTGCAACTCGCGCGGGCACGGCCGCAAGGCCGGACCTCGACCCGCGTCAGCCATTCGGCGGATGCCTGATCGCGGGCAGCTCCACGCATTGTCATCATGGTCGTGAACCTTGGCCAGCGGTTCGTCGGTGCACACGAGGTACTCACCGCACGGAGGCGCACATGGAGATCAAGCTCGTGGACGAGCACTTCATGAAGGCCCGATGGGACGACATCGAGACGACGCTGCGTCGCACGTTCCAGGACTCGCCATTCAATGACGCCGGTTACACGATCGACAACCCCGTGGACTTCACACGTGCCGCGGTCCACGGCACACTCGGCCCCGGCATCAAACACCTGGTGGCACTGGACGGCTCAGGGCAACTCATGGGCGGCTTCTTCTGCATCCCGACGGAACGCGAAGAAGGCCAGGAGGCAACCGATATCGGCTGGTTCTTCTCGGTTCCGGAACTCGACCGAGACCACCGGCGAGCGATGATCGACACCTTCGTGGAGCGGATGTTCCAAACGCTGCGCGAAGCGGGATTCACGCGGATCGAGACGAACATGGGAACCCCGGCCGGCGCGAAGTCGCTCGGTCAACGCTACGGCTTCGTCCACTCCCCCACCCCAGAGCAGGCCAACCGTTGGCTTCGGGACCTGTGACCCGAGGTCGAGCGAGACGACGGTCTCGCGCGACCGGTCGCGAACCGTCTTCACGTTCAGGGTGTGTCGCCGGGAGCGGGGATCAGAGGCGGAACGGGTTGCCGCCCTGGGCTGCGATCACGTACCAGGCGGTCGCTCCGGTGTGCAGGGCGGCGTAGTAGTAGTCGCCCTGGCCGGTGTCGAGGCTGTCGCCGGAGGCCGCGACGATGCCGCTGCCGTCGGTGTTCGGGGCGCTGGTCTGGGCCGTCTCCAGGGTGGTGAGAAGCTTGTTGGCCTCGACGGGGTCGGTGCCGTTGGCGCGGGCGTGGTAGGCGACCAGCAGGTGTCCGGTTCCTTCGAACCAGACCTTCTTGGTGTCGTTCCGGTAGAAGCTGACACCGGTGTAGACGCCGTACGTCCGTCGGCCCCCGGGCGACGCCGAGCGGTACCACTGACGCATGCCCGCTCCTTACCTGAGGTCCATGCGGCGCCGGAAGGAACCAACGACCGGCGCCGCACAGCGGCAGCGCCCCCGCGGCACCGGCCGCCCTGAACGTGAGCACGTCAGTACGTCGTCGAACATGCAGGCCAATATGACAGTCAGTCAGGTGAAGGTCCAGAGGCCCCCGACCTACCATCGGCGGGTGATCCGCGAATCGGCCGAGTCGGTACAGCCGGTGGAGTCGGTGCAGCCGGTGGAGTCGGTGGACACCCACGCCCACGTGTTCCACCGTGGCCTGCCCAGGGCCGACCGCCCCCGCTACGTGCCCGACTACGACGCCCTCCCGGCAACGTACCTGGCGCTGCTCGACCGGCACGGCATCGGCGGCGCGGTCCTCGTCCAGCCGAGCTTCCTGGGATCGCGCAACGACTTCCTGCTCGACTGCCTGGCCCGGCACCCCGCCAGGTTCCGCGCCGTCATCGTGCTGGACCACGACCGGCCCTGCCGACCAGGCGCGCTCGCCCCGCTCGCCCTCGACGGCGTCGTGGGCATCCGCCTCAACCTGATCGGCCGGCGGGTGCCCGACCTGGCCGGTCCGCACTGGCGGCAGGTGGCCGCGCTGCTGGCCGAGCGCGGGCAGCACCTGGAGGTGCACGCGGCGGGCGAACAGTGGGCGGCGATCGCACCCGCCCTCCGCAGCTGGCCGTCCCCCGTGGTGATCGACCACCTCGGCCTGCCGGGCGCATCCGAGGGCGCCGACCGCACGGTGCTGGATCTGGCCACGCGCGACCACGTGTGGATCAAGGCCTCCGCGCCCTACCGCTGCGCGCCCGACGTGCCCGGCCGCATGCTGCGGCGCGTGCTGGAGGAAGCGGGCCACCAGCGCCTGCTGTGGGGCAGCGACTGGCCCTGGACCCGCCACGAACGCGGCAGGACGTTCGCCGACTGCCTCGTCTGGCCGGCCGCGCACGTCGACCCGTCGGTCCTGCACGCCGCCGTCACCACGAACCCGGCCCGGCTGCTGAACTGGTCACCCCGGCGGCGAGCAGCAACCGGGGCGCAGCTGTCGGCGTAGGCGCAGTCCACAGCTCGGACGGCAGTGCCAGATCTGTCCGCCGCCCGTCCCTGGGAGACCTCGTGCGGACGGTTCGTGGCGGCCTACCGTGGCGGGGTGAGCGAGGAGACGAACGGGCGTACCGGACGGGTGCTGGTCCTGGTGCTGCCCGAGGTGAATCTGCTGGACCTCGGCGGTCCCGTGCAGGTGTTCGACGCTGCGGCGCATCTCGGCGGCGGCTACCGGCTGGAGTTCGTCGCCGAGACGGACGGTCTGCGGTCCGCGCAAGGCCTGCGGCTGGCGGGGCTGGCACCGCTGTCGACGAGCCGGGCGGCAGCCGGCGACCTGGTGCTCGTGCCGGGCCCCCGGCTGACCGGATCAGACCGGCCGGTGGCACCCGCCGTGGTGCGCTGGGTGCGCGAGGCCCACGACGCGGGTGCCTGGGTGGCGTCCGTGTGCAGCGGTGCAGTCGTTCTGGGGGAGGCAGGGCTGCTGGACGGCAGGGCGTGCACGACCCACTGGTCGCTCACCTCGGCGATGCGCGACCGGTACCCGCGGGCCCGGGTGCGTGAGGCCGCGCTCTACGTGCACGACGGGCGGATCAGCACCAGCGCGGGCATCTCGTCGGGGATCGATCTCGCGTTGTCCCTGGTCGAACGGGAGCGCGGCCCCGAACTGGCCGCGGGAGTCGCGCGTGAACTGGTGCTGTACCTGCGGCGGGACGGGGACGCGGCACAGATCAGTCCGTTCCTGCGGCACCGCGACCATGTCCAGCCCGCGGTGCACCGGGTGCAGGACCATCTGGCGCAGCATCTGGACGTCGCCTTCACCCTGCGTGAACTCGCAGGCATCGCCGGGCTGTCCCCGCGCGGTCTGACGCGGGCCTTCACCACGGCTGCGGGCATCACCCCGTTCGCCTACCAGCGGCAACTGCGGCTGGAGCGGGCCCGCACCCTGCTGTCCGGTACCGACCTGACGGTGGAGGCGGTCGCGCTCCGGTGCGGATTCCGTGACGCCCGGCAACTGCGCCGGGTGGTCGCTGACGCCTTCGGCGCGCCGCCCTCGCTGCTGCGCGCACCAGCGCGGCCGACTGCCTGACGGACTGGCCTCCTCGGCGAAGGGGCCTCCTTCCCGACCGTTTCCCCCGCTTCTTTCCCTTCCTCTCTCCCGTTTCCCGTTTCCCGTTTCCACGAGGGCCGACGGCACCGTGCTGCCCAAAACGTGCCCGGATTGTTGAGGTATGTCTTGCTTGAGATGAGCTCCGAGGCGCGCAAGGGGCACCGAGCGCGGCACCGGGCGCTGCGCCGTACCGGCTGGGTACTGCTGGGCACAGCTCTGGCGACTGCGTCCTTCGCGGGGATCGCCTTCGCGGGGGTGAGCGCGTCGATGGCCGACAGCTTCGCCGCCGCCCCTCGCGGATCCGATGCCGGGGTGTGGCCTGCCGCCCGGCCGGTACCGGAGGGCAGGATCACGGTGGCGGTCGCGGTCGGCAACGAGGGCTCCGTGGCCACCGATGTACTCGCGCCCTACCAGGTGTTCGCCGAGTCGCCGGACATGTTCGTCTACACGGTGGCGGCCGAACGCCGCGTCTCCCCGCTGTCCGGCGGCGCCCACCTGCTGCCCGACCACACGCTGGCCGAGGTGGCGGACGGCACTCTGCCGGAACCCGACGTGGTGGTCGTGCCCGCCGTGACCGACCCCACCGGCGCGGGCGAGGAGCGCCTGCGCCGGTGGATCGTCGAACGCCACCACAGGGGCGCCCGGATCCTCGGGGTGTGCGCGGGCTCCGAACTGCTGGCCGCCTCCGGTCTGCTCGACGGCCGCGACGCCACCTCGTTCTGGTCCAACATCACTTCCCTGGAACGCAGTTACCCGAAGGTCGCGTGGAAGCGAGGGCTGCGCTACGTCGAGGACGGGCGGGTGACCACCACCGCGGGTGTCACCTCCGGCACCATGGGTGCGCTGCGGTTGGTCGAGGAACTGGCCGGCACAGCGGAGGCGACCCGTATCGGCACCGGCCTGTCCTACCCCGGCTGGACTCCGGACGGACCGACCGCGATACCGGCCAACCATCTCGCCCTCGGCGACCTCCCGTACGCCTTCAACGCCGCATTCCCGTGGCTGCGCCCCACCACGGCCATCGGACTGGTCGACGGAGTCGAGGAGATCGACGCGGCCGCCGCCTTCGAGGGGTACGGCGGAGTCTCCTTCGCCACCCGGACGCTGGTGATCGGCGCCGGTGACACCGTCACCACCCGCCACGGCCTGGTCCTCGTCACCCGGTCGGCGAAGGGGGGCGCCCACGGGGCGGATCGATTCGTGGTGCCCGGTGTCAAGAACACCTCCGACCTCGGCAGTGCGCTGGACGGCTGGGCCCGCCGCAACGGGCTCGCCGCCGAACTGCCCGGCGGAGGACGGCGGTCCGGGGAGTTCGGCTTCGATCCGGTGCTACGGGACCTTGCTGAAAGCAGCGACCGTCGCACGGCGCTGGCCACCGCGAAGTTCTCCGAGTACCCCTCGGCCCACCTGGAGCTGACCGGCGCGTCCTGGCCCTGGCGGTCCACCCTGCTGGCCGCGGCGGCGGTCGTCGTGAGCGTGGGGGTGGGGCTGGCCCCGACGGCGATCCGCCACACGGTTCGACGGCGGCGCCCCACGGCGTAGCTCGCCTGACGCTCGGCGCCTTTCCGGGCTCGCCGGTTCGAGCGTTCCCGTGGGCGCGTGGTTCAGGCGCGGCGGTGGGCGCGGTCGCTGAGGTCCTGCAGCAGCACTGCCAGGAGGGGGGCCAGTTCCCGCTGCTCCTGGGGCGCCAGGGCTTCGATGAGGCCCCGCTCGTAGTTCAGGAGGCCGTCGACGGCGTTCTCCACTGCGTGGTGCCCCTCGGGGGTCAGCTCCACGGGCACGGCGCGGGTCCCGGGGTCCGCAGCCAGTCTGCGGACGAACCCCTCGTACTGGGCTCGGTCCACCCGTTGGATCACGGCCCCGGGTGTGATCAGGCAGCGGCTGGCGAGCTCGCGGGTGGACAGCCGGTAGGGCCGACCGGAACGACGGAGGGTGCTGAGCAGGTCGAGGGTGGCGGCGTCCATGCCGACCTGGGTCAGGACGCGGCGCCGCTCGTCGGCCAGCAGTTTCGCGGCGTCGTGGATCCGGGTGAGGATGCCGATCGAGTCGACCGGGAGTCCGGGCTGCTCGCGCCGCCAGGCTTGGGAGATCTCATCGGCGCGGTCGGTGCGGGGCTGGTCCGGTGTGGTCAGCGTCAGCTCCATCGCGGCCCACCGCGGCGGATCCGGCTCCTACGGCTCCGCCAAGGCCGCCGTCGAGGCCTGGAACCTCACGATCGCCCAGGACCTCGGCAAGGACCGGATCACGGCCAACGTCATCGCCCCGGGCTACATCGAGTCCACCGACTTCTTCCAGGGCGGGATGACCCCCCAGCGCCGTGCCGCCCTGCTCGCCCAGACGGCCAACGGCCGGGCCGGCACCCCGGCGGACATCGCGGGCACCGTGCTGTTCCTCGCCTCACCGGCCGCAGGGCACATCACCGGCCAGACCCTGCACGTCAACGGCGGCGCGCTGGCCGGGCGCTGAACAACGCGCTCGGCCGGACCGGTGCCACCGGCAGGAGCCTCGGCGTCGGTGACGGGCAGGCCTTCACCGACGCCGACGGGCCGCGGCGAAAGGGCGGACCCGCATGGTCAGTTGCGGTACCGACGGAGCCTTTCGACTGTGGGATCCGGTGGCCGGGCAGCAGGTCGGCTTCGGTGCGGAGGTCGCGGTGCCGTCCGGCCGCCGACCGTTCACCGGGGCCAGGTCCCGCCGTTTCGCAGGAGCGCTTGCTCACCGACTCGCCGACCCCGCAGGGCTGTAACACTCCCACCGCTTCAGAAGGACCGGAAGACCTCTGCGGGGTCGGCCTGGGCGCCTGCGCGGCATCGGCGACGTCTGCGAGGTCCAGGTTGGCGATCGACGGCTTCGACAGTTCCCCGCGCACGCGATGCCGGCCCGCACCGACAGGCGGCCGAACTCCGGTGAGACAGGCCAAGTCCGAGGACGGACCTGGGCCACGCGGCGGCGACCCACCTCAACCTGCCTCGACCGATCTCACCGAGGTTTGACCGCACGGCGGTTCGTGGCCGTCGATCGAGGGTTCACAGGTACGGCCGCAGGTCGTCGCGGTAAGCGGTGGTGCTGCCTTCAGGCCGCCAGGAACGACTGTGTCGGGACAGGGTCCAGGCTTCCGGCGCGTGCCGAGCGGCACTGATCCAGGCCGCGAGTTCGGGAACGGCGATCTGCCGCAGGACGTGTCGAGCCGCCGCCCGTTCGGTGGCCGGGAGCGGAGCAACACGAACCCGCACGGTGTACCACCATCTGGGATGGATGCCGCCGCCGTAGTTGGCGGAGATGGGTGGCACCCACTCGGCGTGCAACGCGGTCCCGTCCCCCCAGAGCCGGTCACCGAAATCCAGGTCGACGGCATCCGCCTCCTGCGCGCCGAGGACGGTGCGGATGTCCGTCGGGGTGAGCGGCCACGACAGGCCGCGCGGCAGGCGGCGGTTACGGGCTGGCATGCGCCCGAGGATGGCAGACGCCCTGCGGAAGCGCATGCGCATTTCGACCCGGCTCTACCGATATGCCGGTCAACTTTGCTGGGAATGGCCGGACTTCGACGAGGTGTGTCAGGTTGAGGACCCGCAGGGCCTCGGGCGCCTGTCCCGGCTCGGCCACCATTTCGCCCGTTCTCAGTGAGCACGGCGGATCTTCAGGGGCGCCGCCCTGCCGGTCGACCGACCACCCTCAGACGCCTGCCGGACCGATCGCACCTTGAACTTCTCGACGTTCTTATTCCACGTCAGGTAACCGATGGCACCGCCAAGTTGGCGTCGAAATGGCTCCTCCGATCTGTCGAGGGTGATAGTCCGGTGACGGTTGGTCATGGCAGGATCAGCACGGGTCGACACCGTGTCGGCCGGAAGGAGGAGACATGGCCGAGGACAGCAAGGCGACGGCGTCCGCCGAGGGCAAGACTCCGTCTGGCAAGTACGCAGGCACTGAAATCAAGATCGAGGGCGAGGATCACATCATCATTCGGGAGGACGAGGTTCCGGTAGCCACCGAAACCGAGTGATACGCCCACGCTTCGGTCCGGGCTGATCTCCGCCCGTGCTGGAACGGAGCGTTGTTGCCCAGCTACGAGAAGGGCCCCGTCGGTCGCCACCGGAAGGGCCCTTTCCGTTGCGGCTTCCGCAGGCCGTAGGCTCGCCCTCCACACTGGTTCCAGGAACAGCCCGGAGGCGGCCGTGTCGTCGTGGACGGTGAGGCGCAGCAGGGCGTCGAGGTTGCTGTAGTGGGTGGCCCAGGGGGCCAGGATCAGCACTCCGGGGCGGGCCTGACGGGATCCAGGCGTGCGGGATCTTGCGCAGCCCGTACGGGGCCACGAGTCGCGGCGACCACCGACGACATGATCGAGGTCGACGCGGAGGTGGCGATGAGGGTCGTGTTCGTGCACGGGGCGTGCGTGCAGGACGGTTCGTGGTGGTGGCACCGCGCCGCCGACCTGCTTCAGGAACGAGGGGTTCCGAGCGTCGCCCCGGCGCTGCCGAGCTGTGGCGAGGCGGGCCCGCCCGGTGGCGTCGGCGGTCCGGGGCTGCCCGAGGACGTCGCCGCGGTGCGGCGGGTGCTGCAGGCCGGCGACGAGCCGACCGTCGTGGTCGCCCACAGTTACGGCGGTGTCGTCACCGCGGAAGCCGCCGCGGGAGTCGGGTCGGTGCGCCACCTGCTGCTGGTCTCCAGCTACCTGCCCGAGGTAGGACAGAGCCTGTCGGAGTTCGGGGACGGCCGCCCCGCCCCGTTCCTCGACGTCAACCCCGACGCCGGCACGTTCAGGGTCCGCCCCGAGCTGCTCGTGGACACGTTCCTCCAGGACTGCGACCCCGAGGTCCAGGCGCAGGCGGCGGTCCACCTCGCCCGGCAGAGCGTGCGGGTGACCGGGCAGCCGGTCCGGGCTGCCGCATGGCAGCAGGTGCCCTCGACCTACCTCGTCTGTGCTCAGGACCGGGGCACCCCGCCGCGACTGCAGCGCGAGTTCGCCCGCCGGGCCGGCGGCGTCGTCGAGCTCGACGCCGGCCACCACCCGTTCCTGTCCCAGCCGGCAGCGATCCGGGACCTGCTGCTGAGCCTGTGACGGCGGCGACTGAACACCTCCTGGGACGCCGAACGCACCGACGCCCCGAGGCGCACCGTCTCAACCCTGCGACGGCGTCCAGAACGCGGTGATCCTCGCGGCTCCGGGCCCGATCCCCTGCCAGGAACCGTCGAACTCGAGGACGGCCACGGAGGCGGTCGGGAACCCGGACTCCTCCACCCGCCGCGAGAGGTCGTCGTCGGCCGTTCCGACGAGGAGCCGGACCAGCTCGGGCAGGCTCGGATTGTGTCCGACGACGACCAGGTCGCCCACGTCGTCCGAGCTCCCCCGCACCATCGCGACCAGCTCGCCGGTCCCCGCTTCCCCCCGATGGATCTCCACACTGAGGTCGTAGAGCCCCTGCTCGTGGACCGTCTCGGGGAGGCGCGGCAACGCGGCGCCCACGCGTTCCCAGGTCTCCCTGGTCCGGCGGGCGCCGGACACCCGCGCGAGATCGGGCGTGATGCCGGAACCCGCGAGCCATCGTCCGGCCCGGGACGCCTCCTCCTGCCCCCGCTCGTCGAGGCGCCGTTCCTTGTCGACCGCCGTCTCCCGTTCGGCCTGCGCATGACGGATCAGGACGAGCCTGCGGCCGGTACCCACGATCACGTTGACCTCCCCATGTCCGCGGGCCGTGGCGCGGCCCGGCGGAATCGCTTGATCCTTTGCATCCGAACACTATCCGGCCGCAGGTCCGCACAGCCGCGGTCTCCGGGTGATGCCCCGTCACACCTGTGCGGTCGGGACGTCAGGGGGTCGGGATCCGCTGGGTGAGGAAGAGGGCCGCGCGGTCGAGTGCCTGGTCGGCTTCGTCCAGAGTGCCGCCGGCGAAGGCCTGGAAGACGTGGGGGGCGTCGGCGGTGATGTCGAGGATGACGTCGACTCCGGCGTCGCGTGCGCGGGTGGCGAGGCGGGTGGAATCGTCGAGGAGGATCTCGTTGGCGCCCACCTGGATGAGGAGCGGGGGGAAGCCGGTCAGGTCGGCGAAGAGGGCCGGGCTGAGGAGGGGCTGCTCGGGGTCCTGGCCGGCGAGGTACATGGCCCCGGTGTGCGTGACGGCCTCGCGGGTGAAGATCGGGTCGATGCCCTCCTTGGTCGTCATGCTCTCCCCGCTCCGGGTGGCGTCCAGGCCCGGGGAGAAGACCACGATCGCGGCGGGCAGCGGCAGGCCCGCGTCGCGGGCGGCGAGGGCGGTGGTGACCGCGAAACCGCCGCCGGCGGAGTCCCCGGCGAACGCGATGGCGGACGGCTCCAGGCCGCTGTCGAGGAGGGCGCGGTAGGCGCTCAGGTTGTCTTCCAGACCAGCCGGGAACGGGTGCTCGGGGGCCAGCCGGTAGTCCACCGAGTACGCGTCGAGCCCGGTCTTCGAGACGAGCTGCGCGGTCAGCGACAGCGCGGTCTCGGGAGAGCCGAAGACGAAGCCGCCACCGTGGAAGTACAGGATCGTGCCCGGGCGCGCGCCGTTGTCCGGTGTGACGTGCAGGGCGGGCCGGCCACCGAGCGCGGTCTGACTGGTGCGGACGTCGTCCGGCACGATCATCGTGTCCATGAGCGCCCTGAACCCGGCGCGCAGCTCCTCGACGGAGCGTTGGCCCTCCGGTCGGGGCCGGCGGAGCATCGCGTCGATCTTGGCGAGCTGTTCCTTGCTCATCTGCGTTCCTCCTATGAAATGGCTTCCTCTACACTATATGCTGTGGAATATACATCGGATGGCGCCGCCGACCTCCAGGGATTCTTCGCGGATCTCGTCCGCTGCGAGACGCGCCTGTACAACGCGCTGAACGACCGCCTGCGCGAGCGGCACGGCATCGTGACGTCGCAGTTCGAGTTCCTGCGGTTCCTGCGCGAGCACCCGGGGGCCCGGGTGGCCGACCTCGCCGCGGAGTTCGCCATCGGAGCCGGCGCGACCAGCAAGGGCGTCGACCGCCTGGAGAAGCAGGGCTGGATCGTCCGCCAGGCCAACCCGGCGGACCGCCGGTCCTCACTGCTGACCCTGACCGACGACGGCTCCCAGCTCCTCGACGCCGCCGAGGCGACCTTCACCGCGGGCCTGAGCGAACTGGTCGAAGGCACCCTCGACCAGTCCACGACGGCCGCCGCCGCCCAGGCCCTCCGCCGGCTGCGCTCCGCGCTCGAACGCGACCAGATCGGCACCCCCACCGGCTGAAAGCGCGAGCCCGGCCACCTGCTCGCCTACGCGCGGCCCGGCGACACCACGCCCTTCCGCCGTCACCTTCGGTGAAGGCCCCGCTGGGGTTGCCTCCGCGGCCGACAAGGCGCACGCTGGGGGTGTCCCCTGGAAGCCGCGTAGGGCGAGAGCCCCACGGAAAGCAGGGAGCTCGGGAGCATCACCGCCCCATCCGGAGGAGCGGCCCCACCCCGAGCAAACCCGGGTGAAACGAACCGTCCGATCCGACTGCGCACGGACGGAGGCCCCAGCGGGGGTCGCTCTCGGAACAACATCACGCCGCGTCGTACGCGACGCTCGCTCCGTCCGGCCAGTGAGCACGGACGGCAACCAACGAAGCATGAACAGGCGTCAAGAACGAGAGTGTAAGTCGCAGGAGCAGTAGAGGCCCCCTCCTGGTAGAGGGGGCCGACGCCTACGCCGGGCAGGGCTCAGCCGTCCAGTGAGAGTGCGTTCTTGGCGTGCGCGACGGATTCCTCCGAGGCGGGCCCGCCGGGGCTCTCGGTGGCCAGGGCCTGGTTGAGGGTGACGAAGGGGCGCATCCGCCGCTCGTAGCGGGCATATGCGGCGCGGTGGTCGCCGCCGGCCCGGGCAAGGCAGTCGGCCAGCACGTGGGCGCCCACGAGGGCCAGGCTGGTGCCCTGCCCCGAGAGGGGGGAAGGGCAGTAGCCGGCGTCTCCGAGCAGGGTCACCCGGCCCCGCGACCACGGGTCCATGCGGATCTGGGCCATGGCGTCACAGTAGAAGTCGGGGGCCTTCCGGGCGGCCTCGGCCAAGCGGGTCCCTTCCCATCGCATCGATACGAGCTTGTCCACGACGAGTTGCCGGAGGGCGCCGCCGCCCCGGAGGTCGTGGGTGAGGGGGGCGGACTCGAAGCCGAAGGCGATCCTGAGTTCGGTGTTGTCGCGTGCGGGCATGATGCCGAAGCCCGCGTCGCCGTCCCGCAGCCACACCTGCCAGTTGTCCAGGGCGAGGAAGTTGTCCGCGCTGAACACCGAGAGGTAGCTGCCCAGGTGGTGGGCGAAGTGCTCCTCCGGCCCGAAGGCCAGGCGCCGTACGGTGGAGTGCAGGCCGTCAGCCCCGACCACGAGGTCGAAGCTGCGGGACGGTCCGTGCGCGAAGTCGACGCGCACGCCGGTGTCGTCCTCGTCGAGCGCGGCGATGCTGTCGCCGAAGAGGTACTCGACGCCTGCGCGCGTGTGCTCGTACACCATCCTCACCAGGTCCTCGCGCAGCACCTCGATGTCCTCGCTGTCGAGCCGTCCGCTGCTGAAGGTCGCCTCGGTGGAGCGGTCGACCTCGCGGCCGTCGGGGCCGAGGATCGACATGCCGCGCATCCGGGTCCGTACGCGGCTCGCCTGCTCCAGCAGGCCCATCCGCTCCACGACTTCCAGCGCGACACCGCGGATGTCCACGGCCTGTCCGCCGGGGCGCTGGCCCGGAGCGCGTTCGACGACAGTGGGCGCGAATCCGTGGCGGCGCAGCCAGTAGGCGAGGACGGGCCCGGCGATTCCGCCGCCGGAGATGAGTACGGTCTGCATGAGGAGCTCCTCCAGTGCTATGTACGGTGTACGCGCCCTGAACGTACGCCGTACGCGCAGAGCCTTCAACCAGCCGTCTACGCGACGTGTACTAGAGCAGTCCCCTTCCGTTCGGCGTTGCCGCTGCTACCCTCTGTCCTAGTACACAGAAGGAAGGCGGCAGGTCGTGACGAAGACCACAGGGACAGCCGGCGATCCGCCCTATCTGCGCATCGTCGCCGCGATCCGGCGGCGCATCGCGCACGGTGAACTCGCCCCCGGGGACCGGGTTCCCTCAACCCGGCAGATCGCCGCGGAATGGGGCGTCGCACTCGCCACCGCCACCAAAGCCCTGACCACCCTGCGCCTGGAGGGACTTGTCGAAGCCCGGCCCCGGATCGGCACGGTCGTCGCCGGAACCACCCCCGCCGCACCGGCCCGCAGGCGCCCGTCACCCGCCCCGGACCCCGAGCAGGAGCAGGAGCAGGAGCAGGAGCTGAGCCTCGACCGGATCGTCCGTACCGCCATCGAGATCGCCGACGCCGAAGGGCTCCCGGCGCTCTCCATGCGCGGCGTCGCGGCCCGCCTCGGCGTCGCGGCGATGTCGACCTACCGGTACGTCCCGAGCAAGGAAGACCTCGTCCTGCGCATGGCCGACGCCGCGTTCGGCGAGAAGTCCTACCCCGCAGAAGCCCCCGACGCCCCCGACGCCCACGAGGATTGGCGTACCCGCATCGAGCTGGGCGCCCGGACCCTGTGGAGCCTGTACCGGCAGCACCCGTGGCTGGCGCAGCTCGGCTCCCTCACGCGCCCGCTGCTCGTACCCAATCTGATGGTCCACGGCGAGTGGGTGCTGAGCGCCCTCGACGGCCACGGACTCGACCCCACGACGCTGTTCGACATCCACGTCCTGCTCTACAGCCATGTCCAGGGCCTGGCGGTGCACCTGGAGATGGAAGCGCACGCCGAAGCCGCCACGGGCCAGTCGGAAGACCAGTGGATGGACAGCCGCGCCCCCGCCCTCCAGGAACTGGTGGAATCCGGCCGCTTCCCGGCCTTCACCAAGGTGGTCGGAGCCTTCGAGGACGGCTACGACCTGCGCCTCGACGCCCTCTTCGAATTCGGCCTCAAGACACTCCTCGACGGCCTGACGTCCATCGTCGAAGGCCAGGAGGCTGTCACGGGCGGTACCGCCGCGATCGGGGGACCTCACCGTCCGGCGGAATCGCGGCTGCCTGCGGCTGACCGTTGACCGTCATGCCGCTGAAGTCCTTTGCGCGCGCTGCTGCCCGGATGATGAGGTGGCGCGGTGACCAACCATGACGAAGCGTCAGCCACCCGACCGTTGACACTGGCTTGGGTGCGCCGGCACCTGGAGGCCGGCGAACGGATCGTCGGAATCGAGGCGCTGCACGGCGGCATCACTGCCGAGATGCGGAGGCTGACCATCGGCACGCGGGACGGAGGCACCCGCGACCTGGTGCTGCGGAGTTTCGTCGACCCGTTCTCCGTGGCGCGCGCCGAGGACTGGCTGGGCAGGGAGGCCGGCGCCCTGGCCCTGCTGGCGGGGACCGGCGTGCCGGCTCCCGTGCTGGTCGCGGTTGATCCGCGCGCCGCGCAGTGCGAGTATCCGTCGCTCCTCATGACCCATCTGGCGGGCCGGACGGTCCTCGACGATGAGGGGGTGGAGACACGCGTCCCGCTGCTGGCCCGTCAGCTCGTGGCGATCCATGCGCTGCGGCCCGCCGAACGGCCCCGGGATTATGTGGCGTTGACGACCGCCGACACCGTCGTCGTGCCGAAGGGCGCCGACGCGGCGGCATGGGCCGCGGCGATCGACGTGATCCGCAGGCCCGCGCCGCCCGGTGAAGGGCGGTTCCTGCACCGGGACTTCCAACCCGGCAACGTGCTGTTCGACGTGCCGCCCCCAGGGCCGGCAGGTGCGCGGATCACCGGCGTCGTCGACTGGGCGGCGGCCTCCTGGGGCCCGGCGGATCTCGACGTGGCGCACTGCTCCACCAATCTCGCGCTGCTGCACGGCCCGGCGTGGGGTCAGCGGTTCGCCGAGGCGTACGAGGAGGCCGGCGGGGTGCTGGCTGCGGCCGCGAGCGAGCGGCTGTACTGGCGGGTGCGGGACGGACTGGCGTGCTCGGAGGAGGTGCGGTCGATGGCGCAGCCCTGGCGGGAGGCCGGGAGAACGGAGCTGACGACGCGAGCCGTGGAGCAGCGGCTGGACGCCTACGTCACCTCCCTGATGGACACCCTGGGCTGAGCTAGGGCCGGTCCGGAGCGGGGCCGGAGCGCGGGCCGGAGCGCGGGCCGGGCGCCGAACGACGTCTGCACCGCGGTGACGCCCGTCGAGCAGGTCGAAGGGCTCACCGCTCCGCACGCTCGTAGGACTCCGCGGTGCCGTCCCGTGGCACCGCCCCGTCCACCTCCGAGCCCGGCACGCAGCTCGTTGACCGTCGCGGCAGCCACACTGCGGCTGCGGCGCCGGCGGCCAGGGTGAGTGCCCCGGCGACCAGTGCTGCCGTGATCAGGCCGTCGATGAACGCCTGGCGGGCCGAGGCCAGGACGACGGACCTGAGTGCGGGCGGGACGTCTGCCAGGTAGAGGCGGGTGCTGAGGATGTCGGCCCTTGCTGCTTCGGGGAGTTGGGCGGAGTACGGGGACAGGGAGCGGTGCAGGCTGGAGACGGACACGGACGCGAGGATCGAGCCTTGCAGGGCCACCCCCACCGCCGAGCCGACCTGGCGGGTCGCGTCGTTGATGGCCGAGCCGAGTGCGGCACGCTGCGCGGGAACGGCCCCCATCACGGACCCGGTTCCCGCTGTTGCGGCCATGCCCGCGCCGAATCCTGCGATGATCTGGAAGACGGCCACCCGCGGGTACCCGGATTCCGGGGTCGCTCCGGCCAGGACGACGAAGGCGGCGACGACGAGGGCCAGGCCGCTCACGACCGTCGCCCGCGCCCCCCACCGGGAGATCTGCGGCACTACCGCGACGGCCCCGCGGCAAGGGCGAGCGGCAGGGGGAGGGCGCGGACGCCCGCCTGCCAGGGCGAGTAGCCCAGCACCTCCTGAAGGTAGAGGGAGACGACCAGCAGGGCGCCGTACAGGGCCAGGGAGAGGGTGGCCAGGGTGGCTGCGGCGACGCCGATGCGCGGGTCGGCTCAAGGATCGGCTCCGAACTCGGGGGTGCTGCTGTTTTCCCGAACTCTCCCGACAACAGGCGGTGGATCGTACACCGACATGCTAGCCCCGGCACGGTGATCATCCAGTTGGATCGGCAGTCGATCCAGGTTTGAACCGGGGGTACGTGACGCGACCGTTCTTCACGCTTCTCCTGAGCGTGATGCGTTCGATTGATTGGGCCACAGTGGTCGCGGGTCATCGGGGTGGGGTTCGCCGGACCACCGCGCCCGATCCGGCGAGCCAGGAGACCATCCGGCTCCCCGCGTCGACGGCGGCGCGCTGCGCCTCACCGGCGGCATAGCCGTTCGCGACGATGTCCGGCCGGTCCACGAGGTTCCGGCACGCAGTGGTCAACTGCTGGTAGCCGACCAGCAGTCGGGACCACAGCTGCTGTCCCGTCGGGTCGGGCACCGTGAAATACTCGTCGGCCCGCCGGGTCGCCCCGGCGAGCTGTTCGCAGGTGCCGCCCACTGTGCGCAGCTCCGCTTCGACCTGAGCGTCGGAGGTGGCGTTCGCGGCGCCGCCCATTGCGGCGGCGAAGTCACGCTGCGCCGCGTTGAACTCGTTGATGTGGTCCAGGCCTCCGACCGCCGCCCAGGCCTGGTTCTGGGCCAGCGCGATCGCCGCCGAGGGAGCGCTCCTCGTCTGGTCCAGCATCGACTCCGCGCGTTGGGCGTTCCCGCTGCCCGAGCCGGGCAGCTGGGCGACGGTCACCGCTGCGCCGGCGGCCCCGGCCACCACGGCCGCGACAGCCGCGACGGCCGCCACCCGGGCGCCATACCGCCGCCGCCCCCGGCGGGGCGGCCCCACCGCGACGGGCGGCGCGACGTCAGGCGGTACCGCGACGGGGCGCAGCCCGGCCCGGACGCGCCGCCACAGCAGGCCCGCCCCCCGGCCCACGAAGGCGGCCAGGGCCGCCACCAATATCCCCAGGGTCAGCGTGTAGGCCGCCGCGATCTCCACCAGCCTCCACACCGCCCCCGGCCTCCACCCACAGGTGTTGGTCATGACGTTGAACGGGCCGAGGCAGCCGTCCGCACTCGCCAGAACGAAGGCGCCCACCATCCCGATCAGGCCGGCGACGCCGGCTGTGACGAGCCCGGCGAGCAGCCAGGCCGCCCTCGTCACGGCGGCGACGACCACGGCGGTCAGTGCCATCGCGGCGCAGATCACCAGGATCGGCCACATCAGGTAGGTGATCTGGAACGGGCCGGTCATCCGCACGGCCGCCGGGCGCGGTGTGTGCATGTGGGCCTTCGCCGCGGCCAGGGCGGCCCAGCAGAGCAGCCCGCCCGCCAGGCCGGCGACCAGGAGCCTGCCCGGGCCGGGCAGCGCGGCGGCGTTCGGTGACACGGCCGGGGACAGGGGCGAGGGCGAGGGCGGCGGTGCGTCCGGGCCGGGCGGTACGTCCGTGTTCGGCTGTGCGTCCATGTTCGGCTGTGCGTCAGCCGCCCCCGGCAGCGCTTCGGCGAGCCACTTCGCGCGGCGCCCCGGCCGGCGCAGCGCCAGCGCGAGCAACGGCAGCATCCAAAGCAGCGCCTCGGCCCACCACAGGCTGTGGGCCTCGCTGTCGGCGCCGGGCAGGACGCCCACCACCGCGACGACCTCCAGCAGCGGGCCGATGTGCGCCGGCGGCAGCCCGGACAGACCGTACGAGCCCAGGAGCCCGGCCGTGGTGAACGGCCACCCGTCGGTCAGGACCTCGCCCTGCGCATACCACCAGTACAGCACGCAGGCGAGGGCCAGCGAGGCGGCGGCCAGGCCCACGACCATGACGGGGCGCAGCGAGCGCCCGCGCCAGGAGGCGATCCACCACTCGGCGTTCTGTGCGGTCCAGGTCATCGCCAGCACCAGCGCGGCGACGAGGACCAGCAGGGCTTCGGGGTGGTTGGGCCACCAGTGGTTCCAGGCCGCCCTTGGGCCGAGCAGTTCGGCCGCGACGACGCCGGTGCCGAGCCACAGGCCAACGGGCCATCCCGGTGGAGTCGGCCGGCCGGTGAGGACGGCGTACACCACGGCGCGCCACAGGGCGACGCCGCCGATGCCGACGACGAGTGTCGCGATGAGGACCGCTTTCGCGGGGAAAGCCTCGTAGGGCAGGCTTCCGAGCTGCCAGACGAGGATGTCGGAGGCGAGCCCGGTGAGGAACAGGGGCAGGGCGTCCAGCGCGAACAGTGCCTTCGGGTCGGTCAGGGAGGTCCGGCGCAGTTCCCAGGACGGGTGGGTGCGCCAGAGTTCGACGAACGCGGCGAGGGCCCGCGGCAGTGCGCGGCCGGAGCCCGGCCGGACGGGGACGTTCCAGGACTCCCGGCTCGCGCCCCAGCGGGCCGCCATGAGGTCGGCGTAGATCTCGCGGTTGCGCAGGATCCCGGCCCGCGTGAGGTGGACGGACACCGCGATCAGGAGGCCGAGCACCAGTTCGTGCGTGTTGAACGGGGCGAACTGCCCCCGGGCGTCCGCGGTTCCGGTGAAGAAGAGGTTCTTCACGCCCACTGCGGCCCACGGGAGCAGGACCAGCACAAGGAAGACGCGCCACAGGGCGACGGTGGCGTAGGTGATGCCGATGTCCTTGTTCCGCAGGTGCGCGAGCTCGTGCAGGACCACGGCACGGAACCGGTCCCGGTCCGTGCCGCTTGTGGCGAACAGCCCGCCGTACAGGCAGACCGTGGGGTTGCGCCAGCGGCCGAACACGACGGCGCCGACCTCCGGCACGACCGGGTCGACGACGAACCGGGGCGTGCGGGCGAGCCTGGCCGTGTCCATCAGCTCGTCGAGCTGCTGCCGCAGCCGTCCGGTCGTGTCCAGCTCCTCCAGGGCGACGACCCGGGAACGGCGTGCCTTCCACACCGGCAGCAACCAGTACGCCGTGAGAACCACGACGACCAGCAGCGCGCCCACGGCGACGGACACTCCGTCGAAGTTCTGGACGTAGCGCGCCGCGCACACCTTGAGCGCGGACTGGTTCCGGGTGGACAGGACGTAGCCGGCATTCATGGGTGCGCCGGGGTCGAGGCCCGCGGCCAGCCAGCAGGCCATCTCCTTGTCGGCCTGCTGGGAGGAGGCGAGGAGCTGCCAGACGGTCCTCGGGACCATGCTGGCGCCGGCCGCCGCCAACAGGAGCAGGAGCAGAACGAAGCGCAGGGTGGTGCCGGCGGCGAGGACCCGCTCGTCGGGCGGAGCCGGGGCCTGCCGTGGGCCTGCCTCGGGGGCGGCGTCGGCGGGCGCGTCGGTCATCGCGCCTCGCCGTCGGCCGCCGGGTCGGGTTCGGCCGGGTCGGGTTCGGCCGGGTCCAGTGCGGTGCCGCGCGGTTCGGCTTCGGCCGAATCGTGTCCGGTGCCGCCCGGGTCGGCCAGGGCCAGCCGGGCCACCACCGCGTCGGCGATCGCCGACGCGCGCTGTTCCGCCAGGCCCCGCTGCGCGGCCGAGTCCAGCACCGACTGCCGCACCTCGACGAGCTGCTCACGCGTCAGCGGAGGGATCGTCACCGGCGCGGCCCCCTTGCGGAAGACCTTGCGCAGCCCGGCTCTCAGCCCCTTGGCGGCGCCGTCCACCGCGGCGTCCGCGATCCTCTGCCCCACCTGGTCCAGCGCCAGCCACACCACGGGGGTCACCAGCGCGGCGACTTCGCCGAGGCCGAAGCCCAGTGGTTCGCTCCGGCTGCGGCCCGCGAGCCGGCGCACGGCCGATGCGTCGTCGAACCGGGTCAGCCACGTCACGAGCGGCAGTTCCTCTGCGGCGACCTCGGCCACCACGTCACGGACCACGTCGCGCACTTGTGCCCCGCCCGGCGCGGCCTTGCGGCTTTCGGAGTGAGCTGCTTCGGAACCCATGGCACCTCCGTGGCCAACTCGCGGCACGCCCAGGCCGGTTGCCGCACCGGTCTCACCTTGACCCAAGGAATCCGACGGGGCAATACCCGGCGGCACTCCCCGTACAATGCGGCGCCGCTGCGGCCGACCGGCCGTGCGCGGCGGCGCAGCCTGGCGGACGCCGGTGCCAGAAGGTCGGCCGGCGGGGAAGCAAGCAGGTGGCCTGGCTCGTCCACCACGGGCAGACCGCGCGCCTGGCCGCCGACACCAGCGGTGCGCATGAGAGTGACTCTGCGTAACGTCTCAAGTGGACATCAGATAGATCGTGTGCAGATAATGCTATCGGGGAGTGGGCGGGTTCGAGGTCGCTCCGAAAGAACCTCGTTCGGGCCGCACAGCACCGCGTGCCGCAGATCGAGGTCGTGCTGCCGAATGTGGACGCGGAGTCAGGCCCTCCCCATGCGTTCAGTTCACCAGCCAGGGCGAAGGGAACCCAGTGACGCACAGTAACGGCAACCAATGCACCGAGCAGGCCATTGAGGCCCGCTACCAGAACTCGTTCGGCCGGGCCGCCGGGTACCTTCCGCCGGACCGGGCCGTCGTCCACGCCTGGCTGGACGAACTCGGCGGGTACGTCGAGCGGCAGCAGGCACAGGGCGCCATCGTCCGGCACAACTCGGTGGCCGAGCTGGCGAGGCTGATCGACCGGGATCCCGTGGTGCGGATGTACGTGAGCCTGATGATCGAGCAGGCTGCGGAGAGCTGGAAGGGCAAGGTGCGCGACATTCCCGACCTGCTCGACCACCTCGACGCCATCGTCACCTGGGCCCCGCGCTACACCGACAAGATCCACTTTCCGATGTCCGCCCTGTTCGTCGACATGATGTACACGCCGGCCGGAGAGGCGGCCTTCCGCAACAGGGACCTCAACAGGGCGCTCGTGGGGATCCTGCGGGAGTGGTGCACGTACCTGGACAGCCCTGCCAGTCGTGAGGTGCTGACCACCGACCAGTGGCTGTCAGCGGATGCGAGGAAGGAGCTCAAGCTCGACGACTTCGAAGTCGATTTCACGCAGCCCTACGGTGGGCTGGCCTCGTTCAACGACTTCTTCCACCGGGAGGTCAGGCCCGGCAAACGCCCAGTCGCGGGCAGCACGGATCCCAAGGTCATCGTCGCCCCCAACGACGGCAGGGTGGTCAAGATCCAGGGCAACGTGCGGCGCACCGACGAGTTCTGGGTCAAGGGCCAGCGCTACTCCCTCTACGACATGCTGGACGGCAGCGATCTGACGGACGGCTTCGTCGGAGGCGATGTCTACCAGTCGTTCCTCTCCGGCGGCGACTACCACCGCTGGCACACCCCGGTCAGCGGTACGGTCATCAGCGCACGGGTGGTCGAGGGGCTGACGTTCACCGAACTCGAATCGGCGGGCCACGACGAGGATGCCGGCGTTCAGTCGCAGATCTACGAGGCCTCGGTCAACGCCCGCGCCCTGATCTTCGTCAAGAGCCCCGACCCCGTCGGCATCGTCTGCGTGATGCCCATCGGCATCACCGAGATCTCCTCGCTCACCATCGGGGTCACGCCGGGGCAGCACGTCGACAAGGGCGACGAGCTGGGATATTTCAGCTACGGCGGCTCCAGCATGGTCCTGGTCTTCCAGCCGGGTGCCGTAGCCGCCTTCGACGTGCCGGACAACACGACCGGAGACATGGAGAAGGGCCAGTGGTGCGCGGTCAACTCGCAGATCGCCCACACCCGTTGAGGAAAACGCCGTTGCGTTTGGCTGTTCGGCGGCTGGTCAAGTCCCTGACGACGAGGAGCGGGACCTCTGGTAGATCACTTGTGTCGAGCAAGATGATCAAGAACCAGGGGTCCCGCTGCACGCCGCCGCCGGCAAACGCAACGGCGTTGGTCTCCGGCTGCTGAATCGATCACCTGCTCGGGCTGCCCATCACGCCTTGGGCGACTTGTAGATGGTGGCGGCCATCGCTCCCAGTTGCTTGTTGGCCTTGAGCGCGAGGTCGATGGCATCGCTCACGGAGTCACTGGGCACCGGAATGTTGTTCACGTAGATCGCGAAGGCGTAGCGGCGACCGTCCTTCGCATCGATATAGCCTGCGAGCGCCTTCGTGCCGAGAGCCAGCTTGCCCTGGTAGGGGCTGACCAGGGTGCCAGTCTTCGCACGGATGTGTCCTGCGGCGGGATCGGTGCGCTCGATGACGTCGGCAAGCGAACCGTCGACGCCCATGCTCGGCATGGAGTCGTAGAAGACGTCGAAGTCGTCCTGTCGTGCCAGGTGCCGCAGCAGCGCCACCTGGGCAGTCGGCGTCGCCTTGTCGCCGGGGAGGCCCTGGGCATCGACGAGGCTCACCGAATTCGGATCCACACCTGAGTGAGCGAGGAACTCCTTCTCGATCTTCATGCCGTCCGCATAGGTTCGTTGCCCGTTGTGTGCTGCCATCAGCGGCGGCAGAAGGTTCGCCCCGAGATTGTGGCTGACCTTGTTGATCAGCTTTGCGTACTCCTTGAAGGGCGGAGAAGTGTAGGTCGCCGATACGGGCAGCGAGCTCACTTCCGCCGACGGAGGAAGCTTGCTGTCGGGGTTCGCTCCCAGCGAGGGGGCGGATACGCTGACGCCGTTTCTGGCGAGTGCCTCGATGAGGACGGTGCGGGCGAACGCCGCCGGGTCGGGAACCTGGTAGGTCGTCACGAAGGGAGCCTTCACGTCCGCGGGCACGGAACCTCGGACCCGGATATGACCAGGACTCACGCTTTCGGTCGTCACCGTCGGCTTGCTTCCGGCGGGTGTGGTCGTCACCTGCGCGTCGACGCCGAAGGCGGCCGTCTTCGGGCGCCAGTCGACCTTGGCCGGCTCGCCGGGTGCGCCCGGCGTGATGAGCACGTCGATCAGGTTGTCGTTGACGATGGCCGGAGTGACCAGCACCCCGCCGATCGACACCGGATCCCAGAGTCGGTTGTCGATCACCACGTCGCCGTCGACATGGCGGACTCCACTGGCCGCGACCTGTCGAGCCAGCTCGTCGACACCCGCCAGCGGATCCTCTTCGGTGATGGTCGCCATGCCGGGTACGGCGTTGGCGTCGTAGTGGTCGAAGTCGGGGACGTCCAGTCCGCCTGACGCCGTGGTCCGCCCGCCGAGTGCCAGATCGCCGCTCCCGACCAGGATGAGATCGCCGGAGAGCCGCCCGTCCGCGGAGACCGTACCCGAATGCACCACGGGCGTACGGAAGCGATGGTCGTCACCCAGGACATCGAGCGCAGCACTGACCGCGAAGGTCTTGGCCGTCGAACCGGTCATGAACTGGGAATCGGCGCCCTTGGATTGGACGACCTTCCCCGTCTGCAGATCGGCGACCTGCAGGCCCCACTGGCCCGACGACCACGGCGCGGTACTCATGAGCTTCTGCAGGTCGGCGCTTACCCGTGTGGCACCCGGTGCCGGAGAGGCTGAGTTGTCCGTGGAGTTGTGGGAGCACGCCGTCATCGCCACGGCAGCCGTCATCGAAGCGGCGAGCGCCAGGGCTGTACGCCGCCGTACCCGAGGTGTCTTGATTCCGGAGAGGAAGTTGCTTGAGAGGGAGTTGCTTGACATTCGTTCTTTCCTGTTCGACTTTCGCGCTCGATCGAACGCTTCCGGCCTGGTTGCTGCGCGGCGGCTAGGGGCTCTCTTTCGGATCACGTCGGATCAGCGCGCGGCGTCGGAGTGCGTGCATCGCAAGGCGGAGGAGGGAGTCCATGCGGAGTATCGGCGACCGACGACAACGCGGCGAGGTGCGTGCTCCGGCGTCGCGCGCCCGGCGTGATCCGAAAGAGAGCCCCTAGGACTTCCCGCCCTTGCCGATGGCGATGCTGCCGTTGCGGGTCCGGACGGCCACGGAATGGCCGCTCGCGTCGTCCTTCGCGACGTTCACGGTGACGTCGCCCTTCTTCGCGGCCGTGCGGACCGCGTACTTCGATTCCGGCAGGCCCAGCTCGACGTTGCCGTCCCTGCTCTGCACGTCGACCAGGTCGGGCACGGCGGCCAGGCCCAGGTCGACGTTGCCGTTCCGCGACGTGACGCTGACGGACCGGGCGGAGATCCCGTCGCCCTCGATGCTTCCGTCGCCGCCTTCCAGGGCCAGCTTGGCTCCGTGGAGGTCCGACAACCGGACGTCGCCGCCGGCGGTCCTGGCCGAGAAGTCCGCGGTGAAGCCGGTGGCCTCGATGCGCCCCTTGCCGCTCTCGGCGGTGACGGCGACGGCGCGCGGCACCTTCACGGTGTACTTCGCGCTGCAGCCCACCGAGATCCCCGTGCAGTCCAGCGAGAGTGTGAGCGTGCCCCCTTCGAGCTGCCAGCCGGACCCCACCTCCCCGCCGACCTTCCTGCCGCTGACCCGTCGTTCCACCTGAACGCCCTCGATGTCGGCGGCCACCAGCGCGAGGTCGGCGGAACCGGAGTTGACGGTCAGGCTGCCACCGGCGAAGTCGAAGGACTTCGATTCCACGGTCGTGTCGGCCGATGCGCCGTCCGTGGTGCAGGCCGTGGCGGCGAGGCCGAGGAGCGCGGCTGCGCCGAAGGCGAGAAGCGTGCGCGTGGTCGGTTTCATCGAAATTCTTCCTTCGTCAACGAACATGGTGGTGTGGATTCCCGCACCCCGGTTCACGAGCGCAGCGCCCGGACCGCGACCGTGCGCGACACCCGGGCCGCCTGCAGGACCAGCGCGAGGCAGGTGGTGACCAGCGTCCCGGCGGCGAGCGCCCCGAGCGTGGCCCAGGGGAGGCCCGCCAGGACCCGGACGACGTCGATCCGGGCTCCCAGGGCGATGGTGAGACTCGACACGGCGACGAACAGCGCGCCGAAGACGATCGCCGTCCCCGCGTAGATCGCCCCCTCGTAGACGATCGACCGGGTGACCACGCCCGGCCGCGCACCGGCCACCGTCACGACGGCGGAGTCACGGGCGCGCTCCCGCCCGACGAGGGCGATCACGGCGAGGCCCCCGACCCAGGACACGACGAAGACCCAGCCCAGCACGACCAGGATGTTGTCCAGCCCGGCGCTGCCTCCGGGCATGACCTTCCCCATCACCATGAAGAGGCCGACGAACGACAGGGAGAGCGCGAAGGGCAGCACCGTGGTGACGCTCCTCGTCGCGCGGGCCCGGCACGACTGCACGGCAAGGTGCCAGGCGACGCCGCGCGAGGGCACCAGCGCCGTCCAGAGCTTCATCAGCGGGGTGAGCACCCACGGCCCCATCAGCAGCAGCAGGCAGAGGAGGAAGAGGTTCCCGGCGAACGCGAAGGCCGTCCGCTGGGCGAGCCCGCCCTTGAGTTCGAGGCCCAGGCCGGGGACCCACATCCCGACCACACCGGCGAGCAGGCACAGGACGAGGCCACCGCGGGCTACGCCCGGCCGCGCCGGGGGATCGGAGAAGTCCCGGAAGGCGCGCATCTCCGGCGTCCTGGCGGCCCGCCGGGTGACGCCCCAGCCCCCGAGCAGGCACGGAACCAGTCCGAACAGCACGCTCACGCCGACGTACCAGAACCGGAACCCGACCGAGGCCCCGTGCAGTTCGAGACCCGTCCCCTTCCACTGCGCGAGGGCGACACCCGCGACCAGCAGGGCGAGCGGTGCGGCCAGCGCGCCGGCCACCGCGCCCAGCACCACCATCTCCGTCCGCAGGATGAACCTGACCCGGTGGCGCGGAATCCCGAGGATCACCCACAGGGCGTGCTCGCGCCGCTGGGTCGTCAGCGTCAGACCGACCGCGGAGGCGACGACGCCCACGGCGGCGAGCACGGTGAAGAAGACGATGTTGCCGCCGAGGGCGATCGACGCGGAGACCATCCGTGCGTCACCCGCCGCCCGCGCCGCCGAGACGGCGGTGAACATCGCGATGGCCGAGCCCGCCGAGCACGCCGCGCCGACCGTGGCGCACAGGAGCGTCCACCACCACATCGACGCCTGCAGGCGGATGTCCGACAGCACGAGCCGGATCACGACTCCTCCCCGCCCGCTTCGTCCGCCGACTGCGCCGCGAGGACGGCGTCGCCCACCGCGCGGGAGTCGCCACCGGGGATGACGGCGTGTACCCGCCCGGACCCCATCACCACGACCTGATCGGCCCGCGCGGCCGCATGAGGGTCGTGGGTGACCATGAGCACCGTGCTCCCCTGCGCGGGAAGCGCCTGCAGCCAGTCGAGCACCACATGACCCGACTTGAGGTCGAGCGCACCCGTCGGCTCGTCGGCGAAGACGATCCGCGGCTGGTTCGCCACCACCCGGGCCACCGCGACGCGCTGGCGCTCGCCACCGGAGAGGCGGTCGGGGCGTCGCCGCGCGTGCTTGGCGATGCCGAGCCGCGCCATGGCGTCCTCGACCCGCGCCCTGGGCACCCGGCGGCCGGCGAGCCGCGCCGGCAGGGCGATGTTGTCCTCGACCGTCAGCGAGCTGACGAGGTTGTACTCCTGGAAGACGAAGCCGATGTTCTCGCTGCGGAACGCGGCCTGCTTGCGGGGGCTGAGTGAGCGGACGTCCGTCCCGAGGATCTCGACGGACCCCGCGGTCGCCCGCTCCAGCCCGGCCGTGCAGAGCAGGAGCGTCGACTTGCCCGAACCGGAGGGGCCGACGACGGCGGTCAGCCGGCCTTCGGGAATCTCCAGGTCGATGTCGTGCAGGACGCGCGTCGTCTCGCCCCGGCGGCCGGGAATGGGGAATTCCGTCCGAAGGCCGCGCAAACGAATGCACGGCACGGGAGCGGTAGTGGAAACTGGCATGAATCAAGGAAAGCAGGGCCGGGCAGTGGAGTGCACGGGTTCCTGCACTGCTATTGGAGGTAGACTTGGATCTACCGCCTGACCGATCCGAACTGTGCGAAAATGTTGATCATGGCGCAGATTCGTGTTGCCCGGAGGCTGCTGACCGAATTCGTCGCAGCGGCCGCCTTTCCGATTCTCCTGATTTCCGTTCTCGCTGCGCCGGTCTCGGTTCCGGTGGTGGCCGAACTGGACCGCGCCAGGGCGCAGTGGTGCGGAGTCCGGACGATGCCGCTGCGACCCGCCGACCGCAGCTGGCCGCAGTGGGTGGCCGGTCGGCTGCGGGCACGGTCGGTGTGGAGGACCGACCTCCCCGTGTTCGTCACCGCCGCGCTCCTGTCCGCGCTCTCGCTGTTGGTGGGCTTCTTCGGATTCTTCGGCGCTCTGGCGCTGGTTTTCTCCCCCGTCCTCTGGGGTTTCGGCATCGCCGCGAAAGTCGGCCCGTTCACCCCGGCCGCCCTGTGGGAAACCCTCGTGGCGGTGCCCGCGGGAATCGCCCTCGGTGCGGTCACCGTGGGCGCGCTGGCCGGCATCTCCCTGCTCCGCGACCTGCTCCTGCGGGCCTTCTCGGGGAGCCGGAACCCCGACCTGCTCGCGAAACTGGAGGAAGTCCGCGCCAGCCGGGCCTCGCTGACGGCGGCCTTCGAGAACGAGCGCCGGCGCATCGAGCGTGACCTCCACGACGGCGCCCAGCAGGAACTCGTCGCCCTCGTCATGCGCCTGGGAATCCTGGAAGCCGCAGCGACGGCCACCGACCAGGAACGGATCGTCCAGCTGGCCCGCCAGGCCCAGGCCCAGGCGGAGCGCGCGCTCGAACGGCTGAGGGAGACGGTGCGCGACATCCACCCCAGCGAACTGAGCGATCTCGGTCTCATCGCCGCGGTCCGGGAACTGGTGGCCAGATCACCGTTGCAGGTCGAACTGACCAGCACCGGTACGGACGCCTGGCTCTCCTCGACGATCGCCACGGCCGTGTACTTCACGGTCTCCGAGGCCCTGACGAACATCGCCAAGCACGCGGGCGTCGGGAGCGCCCGGATCGAGATGCGGTGCACCGAGAGCGGCGTCCGCGTCCGGGTGGGCGACGACGGCGCCGGCGGCGCGCGAATCAGCACCGGATCCGGGCTCTCCGGGCTGCGTGAGCGGATGCGAAGCGTCGGTGGGAACCTCGAAATCATCAGCCCGCCGGGCGGCGGAACGGAGGTCGTGGCATCCGCCCCGGCCCAACCCCCGTGGTGACGGAATTCGACAGGGAAAAGCGATGGGAAATCGATTGTGAGAATCATCCTGGCGGACGACAGTCTGCTGATACGCGCCGGAATCCGGGAGATCCTGGTTTCCAGTGCCCACGACGTGATCCGCGAATGCGAGGACGCCGACGAACTGGTCGCCGCTGTCGACGACCTCGCCGCCGCCGGAGCCGCCCCCGACCTGGTGATCACGGATGTTCGCATGCCGCCCGGGAACACCGACGATGGACTCCGGGCCGCGATCGACATTCGGTCGCGGCACCAGGACCTGCCGGTACTGGTCCTCTCCGCCTACGTCACGGGCCCGTACGTGCGCGAACTCCTGAACGGCCCGGGCGCCGACGGGGCAGTCGGCTACCTGCTCAAGGAGAAGGTAGGCAGAGTGGCGGACTTCCTGCGGGCCGTCGAGACGGTCTCCGGCGGCGGAGTGGTGATCGACCCCGAGGTGGTTCGCCACGTCACCCGCGCCGACCCGCCGCGGGGCCCGCTCGCCCGGCTCACGGCCCGCGAACAGGAGGTGCTCGCTCTCATGGCCGAAGGCCGCTCCAACGCGGAGATCGCGGCAGAGCTGTTCCTCTCGGGCGCCGCCGTGGCCAAACACGTGGGGAACGTCTTCCTGAAACTCGGCATGCCCTCCGGCGAGGACAACCGCCGGGTGAAGGCCATCCTGACCTGGTTCGAATACAACTAGGACTTCAACGCCGTTGCGTTTACCGGCGGCGGCGTGGTGCAAGTCCGTCTTCCGTGACGTGGATCTCGACGGAAAGGGCGTGGGTCTGGGTGGTCTGCGGGTGTTTTCCTGCGATCGGCCCGTACTTGCTCGTTGGGTTCTTGCAGCTGCGGGCCTTGACGCGTTGGCGCCGCGCGGTGGGCAGCAGGTTGTCCAGGACCATCCGGCCGATCGGTCCGAGCAAGGGGTCGGGTCCGGCGGCGTGTATGCCGGTGGCGGTGGTGACCTGATCGGCGGCATTGCCCGCTCCACCTTCACCCTCAATGGCCATATTAAATGATTTCTATTGAGAATACCTCACACCCCATATTCCCCTTCCGTCACTACACACTCAATCACCCCTCACAGGTAGCGGAATTTCACCGAAGCACTCGACACCGTTCTTCGGATGTGGGACAGTCAATTTGAACCACCTGGTTTTGAGGAGCACAAGTTGCCCGTTTCCAGGAGATTGATCTCGCCCGATGGACACATCTGGGAAACCGACGAAATCACGGCCCACGTATTCGCCGCCACCGAACTCCTCGCACGCCGTGGCGTCGGGCCCGGTACGCGGGTGATGATGAGCGGGGCCAATTCCCCGGAATGGGTCGTCGCTCTGCTCGCGCTCATTCACCTCGACGCCTCGGTGGTCCTGGCCGATC
This sequence comes from Kitasatospora sp. NPDC127121, assembly GCF_042677305.1. Taxonomy (NCBI): domain Bacteria; kingdom Bacillati; phylum Actinomycetota; class Actinomycetes; order Kitasatosporales; family Streptomycetaceae; genus Kitasatospora; species Kitasatospora sp. NPDC127121. Next base: position 158,412 of record NZ_JBHXTQ010000001.1, read on the forward strand.
ATCGCGCCACCCCGTCACAGCGGTCGAAGATCCGCGCCCAGGCGCGCGTGGTGCTCGAAATCAGCGACGGTACGGGCCGCACCGCGGCGCCGCGCCCCGCTTCGGACACCGCGGCCGTGCCCGATGTCGCGAGCTGGGCACGGCGCCAGGACGCCGCGATCTCCTGGTCGTCGGGTACGACCGGCAGCCCCAAAGGCATCGTCCGCTCCGGCCGTTCGATTCTGGACAACCTCGCGCTCAGTGCGGAACGCATGGGGTACCGGCCTGACGACGTCTTCCTGCCCATCCTGCCGTACTCCCACCAGTACGGCCTGTCCCTGGTCCTCTGCTGGTGGCTGGGCGGAGGCACGCTCGTGGTCTACGGGCCGACCACGCGCCTGGACCGTGCGCTCGCGGTCGGCGTCGACCACGGCCTCTCCATCGTCGACGGAGCCCCGTCGACCTACTACAGCCTGCTCAACGTGCTCGACCGCCGCCCCGCCCTCGTGACCGCACTGGAGACGGTACGAGCCTGGTGCGTGGGCGGCGCGCCGCTGGGGAGCAGCCTGGCGGCCCGGTTCCACGCCCGCACGGGCCGGCACCTGCTCGACGGCTACGGAGCGACCGAGGCCGGAAACATCGCGCTGGCGCACCCGACCGATCCGGTCGGGTGCGGCACGCCGCTGCCCGGTGTGGTCGTCGAAGTCCACGACGACCATGGCAGGCAGCTTCCCCACGGCCGGCTCGGCGAGCTCGTCGTCCGCAGTGACGGCCTGATGACCGGCCACCTCGGCGCCGACGGTGAGATCGTTCCGGTTTCGAGTCCCGTTCACCGCACCGGCGACATCGGCCTGATCGACGATGCCGGCCGTGTCTTCCCGGTCGGGCGCAAGCACGCCGCGCACCGTGACGGCCACACGCTCTATCCCGACCACCTTGCCAAGCTGGCCGAGTCGGCCGGCGCGCAGACCGAGGTCGTCGCGGTCCCCGACGCACGTCTGGGCTGTCGTCTGGTGTTCGTGATCGCGGACCCGGACGCTCACGAGCCCGCGCACTGGAAACGGCTGCTGCGCCCTGTGCTCGCCCGCTACGAGCAGCCCGACCACATCGTCGTGCTTCCCTCGTTGCCCCTCACGAACACGGGAAAGCCCGACCGGGCCGTTCTGGAGAAGATCGCCATGAGCTCGCTGCCCGCATCGCCCAGGACGACCACCGACGTCACCGCATCCGACTCGACCGTCGGCTCGACCACCGGCTCGACCACCGGTACGACCGGCTACCGCATCCCCTTCGCCGGCCGTGTCGAAGCGCTGCGCGCAGTGCGCCGGTACGTGGCCGACAACGAGGACGCGGTGATGGGAATCCTCACCGAGATCTCGCCCCACCACACCGCCGGCGCGGAGATCCGCTCGTTCCTCGCCACCCTGGACGGAGCGGAGGAGGAGATCCGTCGCGTCCGGCCCGGCTGCGTGCCTCGGGTCGCGGTCTTCATGCCCTCCAACATGCCGCTCCATTCCTACGCGCTCTACATGCTCATAGCATCCCTTTACAGCGAAAGAATCACCTTTCGGCCGTCCTCCGAGATCAAAAGCCAGGTGCAGCGCCTGCACGACCTGCTGGCACCGGTTCACGGCCTGCCCATCAGCCTTTCCGAGCTCAGTCAGCGCAAATTCGTGACAGGGCCGGTACGCGAGGCGGACCTTGTCGTCTTCACCGGCAATTACGTCAATGCCGAGACCGTCCGCGAGGGGCTGGCGGAAGACCAACTCCTCCTCTTCTTCGGTAACGGCATCAACCCCTTCGTGATCGCACCCGACGCCGATCTCACCCGCGCCGTGCACGACCTCACGAGGATCCGGCTCTACAACTCGGGCCAGGACTGTTTCGGTCCCGACGTCGTGTTCACGCCGAAGGGCCGCACCGAGGACTTCGTCGACCTGCTGTCCACCGAACTGGCTTCGCTTCGATTCGGACGGAACGGCGACCCCGCCGCCGACTACGGCCCGATCTTCTACGACTCGGCGCTGGTGAACTGCTCGGGCTACCTGGTGCACCACGCACGTCGCATCCGGCACGGCGGGCGCATCGACCTGCCGTCCCGCAAGATCGAGCCGACCGTGCTGCTCTGGGGCTTCGACGACAAGATCCCCCTCGAAGAGATGTTCGCCCCGGTGTTCAACGTCGTGGCCTATCCCAGCGCGAGGCTGTTGCGTGAACGGCTGTCGAACCCCTACTTCAGCGAGCGCGCGCTGGGAGCGATGGTCTACGGGAACGATCCGCAGACGGTGGATGTGCTGGCCAGGCGTCACCAGACCTGTGTCGACCACACGCTGCTCGACGCCGAGGACGGCAACCGCCCGTTCGGCGGATTCGGGATGCGGGCGAACTACATCTCCTACGGCGGCGAGCGGCACGCCGAACCGCTGCTCATGTCGCAGGCCGTGGCGCAGACCCTCCCGGCGGCTGCCCCCGTCGCGGTGAGCGGGGAGTGAACCAGGTGAGCAAGGTGAGCCAGGTGAGCAGACGGTACGCCGACGCGTGGTCCGCGATCGTCGACCTGCTGGTGGCCAACGGGGTGGACACCTGCTTCGGGTTGCCCGGCGACGATCTGGAGCTGCTTCGTGCCCTCGACGCCGCCGGACTGGACCTCGTGCCGTGCCGTGACCAGCGCAACGCGATGTACATGGCGACCGGTTACGCGCTGCAGTCGGGCCGGCTCGCCGTGTGCGCACTGGGCAAGGGCCCGGCTGTCACACACGCGGCCACGGGACTGCTCGAAGCGCGGGAGTCCGGTGCACCCGTCCTCGTGCTCGCCGCCGGCGTGCCCGAACGCCGCCGGGGCAGCGGCGGGTTCCAGGAACTCGACCAGGTCGCCGTGACAGCGCCGCTCGTGCGGTGGGCGCACCGGGTGGGGCATCCGGACCGGGTCGTCCCGGCGACGGTGGCGGCGCTGACCCGGGCTCTGGGCCCGCCGCCCGGACCGGTGTACCTGGAGGTGCCCGATGACGTCCGCACGGCCGAGATCCTCGTCACCGGAGCATGGCCGACGCTGCCCGAACCACTGGTCCTCGAGTCCGTTCCCGTGACGCCGGGGCCGGCCCTGGCGGCGATCCGCGAGAGCCGGCGTCCGGTGGTGCTGGTGGGCGGCGGAATGCGGCACCGCAACGGCGGCGGCGTGGTCGAGCGCTTCGCCGAACGCCTCGGCGCGGCGCTCTTCACCACCGCGTCCGGCCGCGGTGCCGTCGACGAGCACCACCCGCTGTTCTGCGGCGTGGCGGGCCTCTACGCCGCGGCCCCCGCCCGCGAACTGTGGTCGTCCTGCGACCTGGTGGTGTCGCTCGCCGGGCGGCTCGAGGAGACGGTCGTCGAAGGCGGGACACCGTGGCCCCCGGTCGCGGTGGTGCAGGTCAACATGGATCCGGGCGGCCTGTCGGCCGAGTTCGCGGGCCCGCGGGTGCTCGGGGACGCCCGGCACGCTGTGCTCGGCTGGTCGCGGGCGCTGGAGGAGGGCGGCGAGGCCGAACGCGCGGACGCGACCGAGGCGTGGGCGAACAGGATCGCCGACGCCCGCAAGGCCATGTCACGTGAGGTGGAGGCGGAACTGGCCCGCGCGGCGACGCTGCCGGGGATCCGCATCGCCGAGCTGCTCGCCGCGCTCGACGCCACCGCGGGCGAGCCCCGCGTGCTGGTCCAGGAGAACGGGCTGCAGGACATGTGGTCCTACGGCTTCCCCTTCCACGTCGGTGGCGGGTCCGTCGTGCCGTCGGAGCAGACCCCCTTGGGCTTCGGCGCGGCCGCGGCCATCGGGGTCAAGCGGGCCGCCCCGGGCCACCAGGTCACCGCGTTCATCGGGGACGGCGCGTTCCTCGCGGCCCGCGCGGACATCGCCGTCACCGCTCCGGCCCACGGCGGCGTGCTGTACGTGGTGCTGTGCAACGGCGGCTACGGCTGGCTGGACGCCCAACGCGCCCGCCTCGGGCTCGACGCCGAACGCCACCCCTTCGCCCGCCCGGGCGCGCCGCCGCCCGTGGTGGACGGGCCGGACATCCACTGTCGAGTGCTGCGCGACAAGGCCGCGCTGACCGCTGAGCTTCTTGCCGCGCGACGGTTCTGCTCCCGGGGAGGCACGGCCGTGCTCATGGTGCCGGTAGCGCCCGACGACATCCTCCCCTGCATCCGCGACGCCGAGGTGGTTCCCCAGTGACGAACGCAGCCGAGGTGGTTCCCCAGTGACGAACGCAGGAGAGCGGGGCGACGCCGGGCGCAGCCGGCCCCGGCGCCAGGTGGTGGTCACCGGGTACGGGGCGGTGACGCCGCTCGGCCACAGTGTCGGCGAGACCTGGGCGGCGATGCTCGCCGGCCGCAGCGGCATCGCCACCGTGGACGCGATCGACGTGACCGGTCTCGGAGTCCGGATCGGCGGCCAGGTGCGCGGCTTCACACCCGGCCGCTACATGCCGCCGACGGTCAGCCGCCGCGCCGACCCGTACGCGCAGTACGCCCTCGCCGCGGCGCTGGAGGCGTGCGAGCACGCCGGACTCGTCGTCGACGACCGCCTGGCGCCGCGGGTCGCCGTGATCATCGGCAGTGGCTACGGCCCGGTCGGGGCGATCTACCGCGCCGCGAACACGCTGCGCGACAAGGGGCCGCGGGGCATCAGCCCGTTCACCCAGGTCACCACCGCCATGGACAGCGCTGCCTGCGAGATCAGCATGCGTCTCGGCACCCAGGGGCCCAGCCGGGCCCAGAGCACGGCGTGCGCCAGCGGCGCGGACGCGGTGGGCGCGGGGATGCGCATGATCGGCAACGGGGAGGCGGACGTCGTCCTGGTCGGCGGCGCCGACGCCTGCGTCACCACCGTCGACCTCGCGGGCAGCGGCAACGCCCGCGCGCTGTCCAGGCGCAACGACGACCCGACTGCGGCGTGCCGGCCGTTCGACGCGCACCGCGACGGGTTCGTGATGAGCGAGGGGGCCGCCGTGGTGGTGCTGGAGGCCGCCGAGGTGGCCGACCGGCGAGGGGCGGCGGCTCTGGCCGAACTCGCGGGTTACGGAGCGAGTTCCGACGCTCATCACTGGACCGCCCCGCATCCGCAGGGGCGGGGCGCGTGCCTCGCCGTCGAGGCGGCGCTGCGCGACGCGGGGATCACGGGGGCGGACGTGGACTACGTCAACGCGCACGGCACCGGAACGGTGCTGAACGACGCCACCGAGACGGCCGTCCTGCGCAAGGTGCTGGGTGATCGTGTCACCCGGATCCCGGTCAGCTCCACCAAGTCGATGACGGGGCACATGATCGGTGCCGCCGGAGCGGTCGAGCTCGTGGCCTCGATCCAGGTCCTGCGCACGGGTGACGTCCCACCGACCATCAACTGCGACGAGCCGATCGACCCGGACATCAACTTCGTGCCGCACCGGGCGCAGCACCACGAGCGGATGCGGATCGCTCTCAGCAACTCGTTCGGCTTCGGCGGCCACAATGCCGCTCTCGTGGTCCGAGCGGTGTGAGGGCCCGGCCGTGAACCGCCTCCCGGAGCCGACCCCGAGCGCCGCCGCCGTCACCCGCAGCGGGCCGCTGACCTGGGTCCAGCAGTGGCACTGGTTCGAACGCACCATTCCCGCAGCACGGCGGGTGAACCCGACGCCGCTCGCCGACCACTGCCACGTCCCGCCCCCGGCAACCCTCGCCGACGTCCACGTGGCACTGGCCTCCCTCACCGCCCGTCACGAGGCGCTGCGCACCACGGTCGACCCGCTCCGCCCGATCCAGCACGTCCACCGCGCGGACTGGGCCCCGCTGCCGGTCGACCACCTCGACGTCCCGGCCGTCGATGCCGGCACCCTGGAGGCCGCCACCGCGGCGCTGGCCGCCCGCCCGATCGATCCCGAGCGGAATCCGCCCTGGCTCGCCAGGGTGCTGCTCGTGGCGGGAAGGCCGCGTGCGGTCCTGCTGGCCGCCCACCACGTGCTGATCGACGGCTGGGGGCTGGCGGTGCTGATCAACCAGTTGCACGACCAACTGCACGATCAACTGCGCGGTGTCGGCGCGCCGGCGGAGGCGTCCGTGCACCCGCTCGACACGGTCGCCGCCCAGCCCCTGGAACGCGCCCGCGCGGCGGAGCACGAGTGGCTCGCGCGTCGCGCGAGCAATCCGACCGGCGTGCTGGCACCGTTCGGCGGGGCCGACGACGGCGCCGGGCGCCACCGCCTCCAGCACCGCTCGGTGGGTGCGTACGACGATCTCCACCGCGTCGCCCGGCGCCATCGGGTCAGCCCGGAGGTCGTCGTGCTCGCGGCGCTGGCCCACGACGTCGCCGGCCGCACCGGTGAACACCGGTTCCTCGCGTCCGTGGTCGTCTCCAACCGGGCTCGGGCCGCTCTGCGCAACAGCGTCGGCGTCCGGGCCCTGACGGTTCCGGTGCAGATCGACCTCCGCCCGGGCGCGGCGTTCGGCGAGGTGGTCGCCTCGGTGGCCGCCGCCTCCGCCGCCGCCTACCGGCACGGTCAGTGGCGCCCCGCGGAACTGGTCGCCGCCGAGGCGCGGATGCACCGTCGCCTCGGTGTCGTGACCGTGCCCACCATCGAGTACAACTGCTACTCGTGGCCGCGCGACTACCTGGTCCCCGGGTACCCGGCCCCCGCCCACGACACTTTGCCGGACGCGTCCGCCACCTGGATCCGCAGCGCGCCCGACGAGCCCTGCGACACGCTCTACGTCGACCTCAGCCTCGACGCGGGGGCCGTCACCCTCGATGTCACCGTCGGGGACCACCTGCTCGACGCCGGGCAGGCCTTGGCGTTGCCCGTCCGTCTGTGCGCCTTCCTGCGCGCGCTCGCCGGCGGTGCCGAGTGCCCGGTTCCGGCGCGCCCGCTGACACCGGCCGCCTCCGGATGGTGGCGCGCCCCGCAGGGGTGGGTGTGCCCGGCCAAGGTCGAGGACGTGTTGCGCGGCCACGCCGGAGTGCTCGACGTGACGGTGGCGCCCAGCGGGGACGCCGCGGGGCAAGGCGAACCGCACCTCGTCGCACACGCTCGCACCGCCCCCGATGTCACCCCCGAGGACCTCCACCGCCACGTCCTGGACCACCTCGACGAAGTGCCCGGTATCGCGGCCCCGGGCCGCTACGTCCTGTCCCCGGCCGGTCCCGGATCCGGCCGGTCCTCCACCCCCACCACCGACACGGGAACGCTGCGGATCCCGTCTCGCCCGCCCACGACAGACGCCGAACGGGCGCTGGCCGCCGCCGTGGCCGCTGTCACACCCGGCGGCCTGCCGGGCAGCCCCTCCGACAGCCCTGACGCCGTGGACATGAACCGTTGCCTGGCCGACCACGGAGTCACCCTGGTCGCCGTCCCCCGTCTGCTGGCGCTGCTCCACCGGTTCGGCTTCACCGGGATCGCGCCGGACGAACTGGCCGGAACGGCCTCGCTCGGCCACCTTGCCACCGCCCTGGAGCCCTCACCGCCCCGCGCCCATCGTGGAGGAGAAACCTCGCCATGACCGCGTCCCGCACCGCCGGCCCGTCCGCGGACCGCCTGGCCCCGTGGGCCTTCGCCGCCTTCGTCGAGGCGAACACCCACGACACGGCGTACCGCCCGCCGGTGGTGGACGGTCCGGTCGGGCCGACCATCGTCCGCAACGGCCGCGAGCTGGTGAACTTCGCCAGCATCAGCTTCCTCGATCTGGAGCGCCACGTCCCGGTACGGCGTCATTTCGCGGAGGGGGCGCTCGCCCACGGCCTGAGCACCAGCGGGTCCAGGATGACCCAGGGGATCTGCCGCCCGCACCAGGTGCTGGAGGCGACGATCGCCCGTCACACCGGCAAGGAACGAGCCATCAGCTTCGCCACGGGGCTCCTGGCCAACATCGGGTTCGTCCACGCCATGAGCAGTTCCGCGCACTTCGACGCCGGGATCGAGGTGCGCAACCACGACACCGTGTTCGTCGTCGACCGCGACGTCCACTGGAGCATCTGGAAGGGCCTCCAGGGACTTGACTACGGCCGCAACGTCCACGCGTTCCGGCACAACGACGTCTCCGACCTGGCACGCGTCCTGGACCGGGCCCGCACCCGCAAGACCGTGGTGATCGCCGAGAGCATCTACTCGGCCGACGGCACCATGGGGCCGATCGTGGAGATCCTCGACGAGTGCGACCGGCACGGCGCCGTCAGCATGATCGACGATGCGAACGGCTTCATGGTCTACGGGCCCGAGAACCGCCCCTACGCCCGGGAGGCGGCCGCGATCCGGGAGCGGGCCGACTTCGTCATGGTGTCGCTGTCGAAGGCCATCGGTCTGGAAGGCGGCGCGATCGCCGGGCCGGCGGCGGCCATCGACGCCTTCGAACTGCTCTCCGGCACCTCGATGTTCACGGCCGCCATCCAGCCGCCGACCGCCTACGCCGCCGACCGCACGATCGACGTCCTCGCCGGCACTCCGGGGATCGTCGACGACTACCTGGCGCATGCCGCCCGCCTTCGCCAACAGATGCACGAGGCCGGCACGGCGACGACGCCGACCGAGTCGTACATGCTCTCGGTGCCGATCGGAAGCGACGCCGCCGCCCTGCAGATGCGGGAGTGGTTCGTCGAGGACGGCTACCTCGTCCCCGTCTTCTCCTACCCGGCCGTCTCACGCAACCAGGCGCTCCTGCGCCTGTTCCCGCACGCGGGCCACACCGAGGAGCAGCTGGACGGCTTCCTGCGCACCCTCCTCGCCTACCGGCGACGCCTCGGGCTCTGACGTCCCCACCGAGGCCCGCCGCACCGGGGCTCGCCGCACCGAGGCTCCTCACCGACCGATGATCGACCCCATCCCCATCCCCATCCCCAGAGAGAGGAACCCGTGGTGGACTACATCGACATCCTCAACGCCATTGCCGAGATCGTCGAAGAGGTCCTCGGCATCGACTCCGCCGAGGTGAGCGCCGAGACGTCGTTCACCGACGACCTCGACGTCGACTCCCTGGCCATGATGGAGATCGCCGTGGCGGTCGAGGACAGGTTCGAGGTGAAGATCCCGGACGACCGGGTCACGGGGTTGAGGACCGTCGGCGACGCGGTGAACTACGTCGCCGAGCACCGGTGACCGCCGCCGGGACGGCTCTTCGACGGGGGCACCCACGTCGCATAGTGACGCCCGGCGCCGGCGCCGCCGGCGTTGCCGGTGGGCCGCCGCCACGCCATGGCTGATGCCCCGTACCCGAGCCCCGGAGAGCCACCGATGACGACGGAGCCGACTGCCCCGCCCCTTCCGCGCGAACCGCTCGGCGATTCGCACCTGCGCCGCCTGATCGCGGGTCAAGGGCTGGCGGCCGTGGTCGATGCGCTGTTCATCGTCTGGCTCACGCTCTTCGTGCTCGACCTGTCGGAACCCGGAATCGCCACGGGGTTGGTTCTGGTGGCCGTGGCGCTGCCGCGAGCGGTGCTCCTGCCTCCTGCGGGAGTACTGGTCGACCGCCTCGGTCCCGCCCGTGTCGTGGCCGGCGCCGCCTGGCTCCGGGTCGCCGTCCTGCTCGCCCTCGGCGCCCTGGTCACCTTCACCTCACCGTCGTTGACGACGGTCGCGCTGCTCGGCGGGCTGCTCGGCGCCGCCGACGCCGCGTACTTCCCGGCGGCCCTGGCGTTGCTACCCGCCGTCGTGCCGACCGACAAGCTCTCCCGGGTCAACGGTCTGGTGCAGGGCGTGGAGTCGGGGGGCGACCTGGTCGGCCCGGCGGTGGCCGCCGGATGCATCGCCGCAGTCGGCTTCGCCGCGACGCTCGGTGGGATCGTGGCGATGGCCGCGTTGGCCGCCGTCGTCCTCAGCACACTGATCCGGGTGGTACGGCGTGGCGAAGGTGCCGGGGTCGACGCCGGTCCGGCCGCCGTCGACGGCGAGCAGTTCAGCAGTGCGCGTGCCCTCGGCGTGGGCTTGGGATACGCCTGGCACGAACCACTGGTACGAGGGATGCTGGCCGCCATCGCCCTGATCAACATCGCGGTCGTGGGCCCCGTGCTGGTGGGCGGCGCGGTGCTCGCCGATCAACGCCTCGGCGGCGCGGGATCCCTGGGCGTCGTGCTCTCCGGTTTCGGTGCCGGCTCACTGGCCGGCTCACTGATGGCCGGGTGGCGGCCGCCCGCCCGGCGCGGCCGGACCGTGGTCGGCGGTGTCGCGGCGATCGGCGCAGGCATGGCCGCACTCGCCGCCGTCACCCACGTCGTCGCCGCAACCGCCGTCGTCTCGCTGATCGGCCTCGGATCCGGGTTCCTCGGAGTGGTCGTCGTGGCCACTCTGCAGGAGCGGGTGCCCGAGCAACTGCTGGGCCGAGTGCTCAGTCTCGTCGTGCTGGCCACGGTGGCGTTCGACCCGTTCTCCTACGTGATCGCTGGCGCCCTGCTCCCCTACGGCACGACCACGCTGTTCCTGGTCTGTGGCAGCGCCGTCCTGGCGTGCGCCGGCCTGGTCGCCACGAGCCCGGCGATCCGCTCCCTGCGTTGACCGTGTCGATCACCGGTCATCCGCCGATCACCGGGCCCGGCCGAGGCCCCCGTCGACGAAGATCTGCGCGCGGTCGCGGCACGTGGGTCGAGGCGGGACCCTTCGAGTGAAAAACCGGAGCACGGCCGCCTGAGCGGCGCTTCGCCAACGATCGAACGGTCGTCAGACCATATGTTTATCTCCGGCGCTCACAGCGGCGGTGCTCGTGCCCGGAGTGCAATCCCACGTGCCACAGACCACGAAGCCAAGAGGACCAGTCATGCGCTCCACCCGCCGCGCTCTCGCCGCTTCAATCGTGGCGGCCTCCGCCTCAGCCTTCGGCCTGACCGTCCTCTTCATGGGCGGGACGTCCCAGAGTTCCGACGCCACCCAGGTCCGCACGGTCAACGCCCTCGGCGCCTCGCAGAGCGAAGCCGAATCATCCTGGTCACCCTCCACCGATCCGGACTCGGACGACTCGGTGCCCCGTTGCTTCAGCTACGGCGGGCCCTACTGCGGCTGGGTGAGAGCCTACTGGGGCGGCTGCGACAGGGACTGGGGCCTGAGCTACGGGTTCAAAGACCCCGACGTGCTCTGCCCCCACGACCCCCGCCCGAGCCCCTCGGCCACGGCCAGTCCCTCGGCAACGTCGAGCGCCTCGGCCAAGCCCAGCCCCTCCGCCAAGTCCGGCTCCTCGGCCACGCCCAGCCCCTCCGCCAAGCCCAGTTCCTCAGCCTCACCCAGCCCCTCCGCCAGGCCCAGCGGCGCTCGACCACAGCCGGCCCCTCAGCCGTACCCGAGCCGCTCGGACGAGCTCAGCCCCTCCGCCACGCCCAACCGCTCGGACGAGCTCAGCCCCTCAGCCACGCCCGCTTCCTCGGCCGCACCCAGCCCCTCGGCCACCCCCAACCGCTCGGACGAGCTCAGCCCCTCAGCCGTGCCCAGCCTCCCGGCCACGCCCGGTTCCCCGGCCGCACCCAGCGCTCCGGGCGAGCTCAGCCCCTCGGCGGAGCCCAGCCCCTTCGCCGGAAGTAGCAGCTCCTTCTCATGAGCCCCGTCGGGCCGTAGGAGAGAGTCGGCGATTCGCCGACCTGATGACGGACCTGGAACTGGACACCTCCTACGGCCACCACCTCCCCGTCGCACCCGCCGACGTGCTCGCCGGCCCGGTCGAGGTCGAGGTGCCCCGAGACCGTGAGGGCAGCTTCCATGGTCCGCCGGCGCCGTGTCCGTGGTGGCATGAGGTATCCACCGACGCGTTCCAGTCCGCGTTCATCGATGCGGACACGGCGTTCGGGAACTGGTTCGACTCGCCGGCCGGGCCGTCGTGTCGGCCGGGCCGGCGGCTACTCGCGGTTCAAGAAGAAGGGCCGGGCCCGGGCAGAGAAGGTGGGCATGGGGAAGGTCCTTTCCACGTCAGCTGAAGAGGGCTTCGAGCAGTTCCAGGGAGAGCGGGACGTCCGCCAGCCGGTAGCCGGCCGGCGGCTCGCGGTGCATGAGGTGGCGCACCAGGTAGTCCCAGCGGCGTCGGGCGACGTAGCCGCTGCGGCCGAGGAAGCTGTGCTCGACGCCGGGGACTATCAGCAGGTCGAAGTCCTTGTTCGCGGCGATCAGCGCGTCGACCAGCCGCATCGTCAGATGCGGTGTCACGTTGTCGTCCATGTCGCCGTGGACGAGCAGTAGTTTGCCGACCAGGTTCCCGGCCAGCTCGGTGTTGGACAGCCGGGCCCCGGCGTCCGGGTCGAACGGTCCGTCGTAGGACTCGGCCCACAGCGCGTGGTAGTGGCGGTTGTCGTGGTTGCCGGCCTCGGCCACGCCGACCTTGTAGAAGTCGGGGAACGCCAGGAGGGCGCGGGCGGTGGTGAATCCCCCGCCGGAGACGCCGAAGATGCCGACCCGGTCCAGGTCCAGCCACGGACGCGCTTGCGCGAGTTGGCGCAGCGCCGCGACATGGTCTTCGAGCGCACCCGCGCTGCCCATGTTGCGGTGGGCGTGGTCGTGGAAGGCCTTGTCCCGGCCGGGCGTTCCGCGGCCGTCGACGGCCAGCACCGCGAAGCCCAGCGCCGCCACCGCCTCGGCGTCGTAGCCGTAGGCGCCCGGGTCGAAGGAGGCCGCTACCCGGTGGATCTGCGGGCCCGGGTAGGGGTGGTCGATCACCGGGTAGCGCTGCGCGGCGTCGAAGCCGTGGGGCTTGTAGAGGACGCCGTAGATCTCGGTGACGCCGTCGGCGGCCAGGGTCCTGACCCGCTCCGGCGGCGTCCAGCCGGCGGCCAGCAGCGGTGTGATGTCGGCCTGTTCCAGCTCGACCAGCACGGCTCCGCCCCGGTCACGCACGGTGATCGTCGGCGGGGTGTCGACGGTCGACGCGGAGTCGACGAACCAGCGGCCGTGTTCCGGCGCGGTGATCACGTGGTCCAGATCGTCGTCGGTGAGCTTGGCGATCCCGCCGCCGTCCAGGCCGACCCGGACCAGCGACCGTCGGTACGGGTCGGCCTGGACCAGTCCTGAGACGACGGCGTACGCGACCCGTTCCGCCTCGTCGACGTGCACGATCTGCTGCACCGCGAACGGCCCTCGGGTGAGCTGTTCGACCAGCTCCCCGTCCTCGTAGCGGTACAGGTGCCCCCAGCCGTCGCGCTGGGAGTACCACAGCGTCTCGCGGCCGCCGGCGAGCACGTGCACGATCGGCTTCTGGGTGATCTCCTGCGCGGCCTCCACCCGCGTGTCGCCGTGCTCCTCGACCAGGGTGCGCACCTCGCCGGTCGCCGGGTCGAGTGCGTGCAGCCGCAACGTCCGGAGGTCACGGGGCTGATCCAGGTAGTAGACGGCCGTGCTGTCCTTGGCCCACCACGCCTTCTTCAGCGTGACAGGTGACATGTAGGGCAGCAGGAACGGGTCGGTCTTGGCGGGTGTCGCGGTCCGGGACGCGACGTCGAAGACGATCCACTCGCCGCAGGTCATCGGCTCGCCGGGGACCGGGTAGTGGTAGCTGCGCAGGCGCGGCCGGCCGCCATCCGGCGGGACGGCTTCGACCAGGTGCATCAGGGCGACATCGCTCTGGTCGGTGCGGTGGGTGAGGATGCGCGCCGAGTCCGGCGACCACAGCAGCGCCGGCGGCATGTCCGCAAGACCGAGCTTGCCGAGCAGGTGGGTGGGGACCGCCGCGTCGGGGTGGGCCGCGTAGCTGCGATCCGCGGTGCCGTCGGCGGTGAGCGCGAACTCCTCGCCCGTCTCGGCCGAACGCACCCACAGGTCGTGGTCGCGGCGGAACGCCGCCCACTTCTTGTCCGGCGAGGCGACTTCCAGCGGTGCGGGTTCGGCGTGCTTCTCGTCCCGCGCGCACCGGTAGTCGGCCAGCCGGCAGGTCCAGCGCGCGCCGAACGCGTCGAACGCGACCGTCCCGTCCGCGAACTCGACCGCCCGGAACGGCAGTGCGTACGGCTGGACCGGCTGGCCGGCGGCGGACGCCAGCGCGGCGGCGAGTCGTTCGGGGTCGAACGCCGGCCCCCGGGTCCCGGCGGCGGGGTCGACCAGCACGAACTCGCCGCCCCGCTCGGTCTCGACCCGGTACCAGAACCTCTCGCCGCCGCCGATCCAGACGGGCTTCGCCTTGGCCCGCAGGGCGAGCCGGGATCGGTTGTGCAGCAGCATCCGCTCAGCTCGGTCGTAGGCGATGGCGGGGAGTGCGTTCATGGACATCCGGCCTCCTGGAATCAGTCTCGATCCAGGAACAGTACAGCGTACGGTACGCTGATGGAACTGCGGTCCCGAACGAATCAGGAACCCCAATGTCATCGCCCAGACACAAGACAGCGCCCGCTCGCGCACCCCGCGGCACCCTCAGCCCCGAGGCCATCGTCCACGCGGCGATCGAACTGATCGACCGCGACGGACTGGACGCGGTGACCATCCGTCGGCTCGCCGACCACCTCGGCGTCCGCCCGATGTCGCTCTACACGCACTTCCGCGACAAGGACGCGATCCTCCTCGCCGTCACCGCGGAACTGCTGAGCCGATTCCAGTGGCCCGACCCCGACCTCGACGACGTCGCATGGCTCCGGCAGGTGATGCACGCCTACTTCGAGCTGTTCATCACGCACCCGGCCCTCCTGCAGATCAACACCCCCTCCGACGGAGTCGGCGACGTCGAGGCCCGCATGTCCGAACAGATCTACGCCCGCCTGGCGCGACTGCAGGTCGACCACCGGACGGCGATCGGCCTGCTCGCCACGCTGATCCGCTTCGTCCTCGGCTGCGCCACGCTCTACCCCGTCCGCCGAGTCTGGGACGAGGACCCGCAGCACTGGGAACGGGTCCGCCAACAGTGGGCCCGCCTCCCGGCCGAGGTGTACCCGGCGATGCACGCCACCACCGTCGACTTCCCGACCTTCACCCAGCGGGACGTCTTCGAGTTCGGCCTCGACGCCATCCTCGCCTCGCTCCCACGATCGCCCTGACGCCCTGACGCCGGCGGCGCTCATGAGCTGCTCTTCCGTGATTGGGAGACACACCGGTCACCGGGCGCTGCCCCGTAATCCCGAAAACACCACACTCACAAGCTCGTTGACATCTCGCATGAGCCGTCAGCGACGCCCGTCACGCTTCGGTACCACTGATGATGGGACAGGGCCTCTTCAGGGCCGGGCCGTTTCACCGTCGGTCTGGTTGGTGGGTCAGCTGGCGGGGGTGCCGACGATGTTGGTGAGGTCGACCGCGGCCCAGCTGCCGTTCGGCTGGAGGGCGGTGAGGTTGATGTGGCCGCCGTTGAGGGAGCTGCGGGAGTAGACGGCGAGGGTGCCGTCGGGGTCGGTGGTGGCGCTGACGGCGCCGTCCGTCACCGGGGTGCCGACCTTGGCGGTGAGGTCGGTAGTCGCCCACTTGTCGGCGGTGTCCTTGTAGGTGATCTGCAAGTGGCCGTTGGCCGCATTGGCACTGACCACGCCGGTGACACCGTTCTTCATGGTGAAAGCACTGGGCGCGCCACCGGCCGAGACCGGGGCGCCGACGACGTTCGTCAGGTCTACCGTCGCCCACTGGCCGTTCGCATACCTGGCGGTGCCCTGAAGATGACCGTCCGTGCTGCGGGAGTAGATCATGAGGGTGCCATCGGAGTCCGTGGTGGCACTGACGGCGCCGTCGGTGGCGGGTGTGCCGGCCTGGTTGGCGAGGTCCGTGGTCGCCCACTGGCCGGCGGTGTCCTTGTAGGTGATCTGCAAGTGGCCGTTGGCGGCATTCGCGCTGGCCACGCCGACGGTCCCGTTCTTCTGGGTGAAGGTCGCAGGCACCCCACCCGCCGAAACCGGGGTGCCGACGACGTTCGTCAGGTCAACGGTCGCCCAACTCCCGTTCGGCTGAAGAGCAGTGAGACTCAGATGCCCGCCATCCGTCGAACCACGCGAGTAGATGGCAAGCGTGCCATCGGGGTCCGTCGTTGCACGGACCGCACCTCCGGTGACCGGCGTACCGACCTGGTTGGTGAGGTCGCTGGTCGCCCACTTGTCGGCGGCGTCGCGATACGTGATCTGCAGGTGCCCGTTGGCGGCGTTGGCACTGACCACGCCGGTGACACCGTTCTTCATCGCGAAGGCACTGGGCGCACCACCCGCCGAAATCGGAGTACCCACGACATTCGTGAGGTCAACGCTCGCCCACTTGTCGGTCGGATACCTGACAGTCCCCTGAAGATGACCATCAACGCTACGGGTGAACGTGTAAGCCGTACCATCAGCACCACTCACCGAACCACCGTCACCCAACGCCGGCACCCACGCCGAACCCGGCGCCGGGTCGTTGACGACGTTCTTGTAGCGCAGCGCCTTGTAGTCGCCGTTCGGGTGCGAGTCGAGGGACGCGGCGTTGATCGAGACGCCGGTCCGGTGCTTCACCGGTGTGCTGCCGAAGGAGTAGTACGAGAAGGTGGTGTGGGCGGCGTCGTCCCACTTCTCGAAGAGGATGACGTGGTCGTAGTACGAGTTCAGGATGTCGCCCGGCATCAGGTCGCTGCGGCTGATCTGGTAGGTGAAGCTGTCCGCGAGGCCCTGCGTGTTGGCGCTGGTGCCGAGGTGCCAGGCCATCGAGACGTAGCCCGAGCAGTCCGTGCGGTAGCCGCGGCCGGAGGAGTCCGGGTACGAGCCGCCCTGGTCGTAGCCGATGTTCTTGCCGTACCAGAACTGGGCGCGGGCGAGGATCTCCGAGCGGGTGATCTGGCCGCCGACCGAGGAGGTCGTCGCCGCGTACGAACTCCCGGCGGTGACGGCCGTGACGACGACGGCACCGGAGGCGGCGATGGCGGCGGCGAGCGTGACGCGCAGCAGCTTGGACGTCTTCGAAGGCATGACGGTGCTCCAGCGGGGAGAAAGGGGTGGGATCGGCCGTGCGTGGTGCTCGGCACACACCGGGCCGTGACGGCTGCCCTCCAGGAGCAGCGATCGGTGACACCTGGTCCGGTGTGCTGCCCCGGGCAGGTGCTCCCTGGCGGCGGTCACCAGTCTCACCACAGGTCAGGAGCCTCGAAAGGGCCTTCGGCTGGCCTGAATCGGCCCAGGCCCGTTCCGGCCAGCCCGGAGGTTCCGGCGCTCTCCCTCGCCGGACTCGACTCACGAACACGTCCTTACCAAGACCCCTCGATCCACCAGCCCCTCGTGACCGACGTCTGCACCAACAGCCCTGTCCCGTCATCGCTGGCGGCGAAGCGGGACAGGTACCGCTGGCAGGTCATGCGCCCCTGCCCCGGCCGTGCCCCCGCAGCTGCCGGGATTGCCGGGGAGGGGCCCGCCGAGTGGGCGGAGTGGGGGTGTCGGGACCGTGGCTCAGCCGAGCGTCAACGACTTGGAGTGGGTCCGCCAGGCCTCGTCCACCGAGACGGTCTCACCCTTGTAGCTGGGGCTCTCGTAGCCGGTGGCCTGGAATCCGGTGAACAGGTTGAACCAGCAGTTGGCGTACGGGCGCACCGAGTAGACGTGGTCCTGGAGCGGGGCGGGGATGTCGAAGGAGTAGTCGGCGGCGTTCCCGTTGTAGCACGCGTGCGGGCCGGTGAAGGTCACCGATTGGCCGCCGAAGAAGAAGTCCTGGTAGATCGTCCCCAGGACCACCAGGTCGGAGAGGCCGGCCGGGCTGTTCAGCTCCTTCGCGAACGCGCTGTCGCGGGCGGCCTCGGCGGCGGTCGACGGAGCGTCGGCGACCCGCCCGCCGGTGGCATGGCTGATGGCCTCCCGGTAGGTGCCGAAGCACTGCGCCTGGCCGCCCTGCGCGTTCACCACGCAGTGTCGGGTCGAGTCTGCGGCCGTCGTGGGTCGAGCGACGGCCGTGGCCGCGCCGGACAGGGACAGTGCGATCGCCGTCGCCGCGAGGACGGCTCCGATGCGCTTGAGGGAGCGTGCCATGGTTGATCAACTCCTGGGTCGAAGACCGGCGCCTTTCGGCCGGTGCACGGCAACCCTCTCAATCGGCTGCACGATTCTGGCATGATCTGATCACTGCTTTGTCGTGACGCGCGCTGCCGCGTGCCGGCACGTGACAGCTCAGGTGACACACCCGGGCGCGGAGTGACGCTTCGTCAACACCGGCGTCTCCCAAGGGAGGTGCCTCGGTATCGCCGGTGGGGGGGGACATGGAGTTCAGGATCCTGGGGTCCCTGGAGGTGTGGGCCGGGGCCGCTCCCGTACGGTTGGGCGGGCGCCGTCAGCGGAGTCTGCTGGCGATGCTCGTGACGCACTCGAACCGGACCGTCCCGGTCGCCCGACTGGTCGACACGGTCTGGGACCAGGACCCTCCGGCCACGGCGGACCGCCAGATCCGCAACATGGTCGGCCTGCTGCGCCGCATGCTCGGC
The DNA here is from genome assembly GCF_042677305.1 of Kitasatospora sp. NPDC127121. Classification (NCBI taxonomy): domain Bacteria; kingdom Bacillati; phylum Actinomycetota; class Actinomycetes; order Kitasatosporales; family Streptomycetaceae; genus Kitasatospora; species Kitasatospora sp. NPDC127121. The sequence goes on from NZ_JBHXTQ010000001.1 coordinate 176,682, forward strand.
ACGGGGGCGGCCTCCCCCATCGTGACCGACGGCGCGGGCTACCGGCTGGTGGCGGACGACGCCCGGGTGGACCACCGCCTGTTCGCCTCCCGGGTCGCGGCGGCAGCGGACCTGGACGCGGCGCAGGCCGTCCCCCGGTTGCGCGAAGCCCTGGAGCTGTGGCGCGGCCCCGCACTGGACGGGTTGCCCGGCCTGGTCTTTGCCGCCCTCGCGACCGGCCTGGAGGAGCAGCGGATGGCCGTGCTGGAGCGGCTCTACGAACTGGAGCTGGAGGCGGGGCGGCACCGCGAGGTCGCCGCGGAACTGACCGGCCTGGTCGCCGATTTCCCGCTCCGTGACCGCCTGGTGCGGCAGCTGCTGACTGCCCTGCACCGCTCGGGCCGACACGGCGACGGGCTGGAGGCCTACCGGCGCCACGCCTCCCGACTCTCCGAGGACCTCGGGCTGGACCCGACACCTGAGGCCCAGGCCCTCCAACGGGCCCTCCTCCTCCCCTGTCCGGCACCAACACCCTCACCGGCACCGACCACCCATCCGGCACCGACCGCCCGTCCGGACCGGACCGCCCCGACCACCGGCGTCGCCCCTGCGGCGCCCCCGGCGGACCCGAGACCCGAGCAACTCCCTTCCGGCCTCTCCGTTTTCGTCGGCCGCGCCCCCGAACTGCTCGTACTGGACCGGGTGCTGGCCACCGGGGAGCCCGGCGCCCGCCCAACGGCGGCACCGTGCGCCGTGATCACGGGTGCCGCCGGAGTCGGGAAGTCCGTGCTGGCGCTGCACTGGGCCCACCTCACGCGGGAGCGGTTCCCCGACGGACGGCTGTTCGCGGACCTGCGGGGCTGGTCCGCCGCCGGCCCCCGCTCCCCGCACGGGGTGCTGGCGGCGTTCCTGCGCGCGCTGGGCGTGACGGCCGAGTCCATACCGGCTCAGTTGGACGAGGCGTCCGCGCTCTACCGGTCGCTGCTGGCGGAGCGGCGGATGCTCGTCGTCCTCGACGACGCCGCCGGCCCGGAGCACGTCAGGCCACTGCTACCGGGCGGCAGCGGCTGCGCCGTCGTGATCACCAGCCGGGACCGTCTCACCGGACTCGTCGCCCGCGAGGGCGCCCACCGGGTCGCGCTCGACGGCTTCACCCCCGCCGAGGGGCAGGCGCTGCTCGCCCGCATCCTGGGCGCCGACACCGCCGGCACCGCCGAGGCGCAGCGGCAGGCCGGCGCCCGGCTGCTCGACGCCTGCGGGCACCTCCCGCTGGCGCTCGGCATCGCCGCGGCCCAGCTACGCGATCGGCCGCAGCGTGATCTCGTCGCCTTCGCCGACGAGCTGGCCTCCTCCACCGACCGCCTGGGCGCCCTGGAGGCCGACGGTGACGACCGATCCTCCCTGCGATCGGCCTTCGGCCTCTCCTACCAGGCGCTCGACCCCGCCGCCCGACGCCTGTTCCGCCGGCTCGGCCTGTTCCCGGGGGTGGACATCAGCGCCCCCGTCGCCGCGACCCTGTCCGCGTACGCCGTCGACGCGTGCGAACGGCTCCTCGGCCGCCTGACCACCGCCCACCTGCTCGCCGAGCCCTCACGGGGCCGCTACCGCTTCCACGACCTGCTGAAGCTCTTCGCGGCCGAGCTGGGCGCCCGCGAGGAGAGCCCGGAGGAACAGCGGGAACTACACGAGCGCTGGCACGCGTGGTGCCTGCACCACGCGCACGCCGCTGCCCGGGTGCTGACCCCCGGGCGGCGGAGGGTCCCCCTGGGCTCGCCGCCCGAGGGTCTGCGGGTGGCCGACCTCACCGGCCCCGAACAGGCCACCCGGTGGTGCGACGACCAGCGGGCGAACCTGCTCGCCACCGTCCGCCACGCTCACGGACACGGGGACGACGAAACGGCCTGGAAACTGCCCGCGCTGCTGTGGAGCTACCTCCACCGCGCTTCGCCGCAGACCGAAGGGGTGGCCCTGGGCCGGACGGCCGTGGCCGCCGCCCGCCGCCTGGGCGACCTGAGCGCCCAGGCGCACGGCCTCAACGACCTGGGCCACGTCTGGGGCGCCCTGGGCGAACTCACCCTGTCCCGGCGGACATTCCAGCGGGCCAGGGTCCTCGCCCACAACGCCGGCGACCGGTGCGCCGAAGGCCGGGCCCTGGCCAACCTCGGCGCTTACCACTACTTCACGGGCCACTACGCCGACGCCGGGGAGTACTACGAGCAGGCCCTCGACCTGCTGACGGCCGACGGCCCGGAGACCGACGACTGGACGGCCGACCTCTGCCGTACCAGCCTGGCCCCGACCTACCTGCTCCTGGGCCGCTACCAGGAAGCATCGGACCACGCGAGCCGCGTGCTCGCCCGGCCCAGGGCCCAGCGGAACGGGCCGATGGACTGCTCTCTGCTCAACACCCTGGCCGCGGCGCAGCACGCCCTCGGGCGGCCGGAGGAGGCGGTCGGGCACTACGAACGGTCCCTCGCCGTGAGCAGCCGCCTGACAGGCTATCCCGCCCAGCGGGCCCACGCCTTGGCAGGACTGGCCGCCGCCCACCGGGCACTGGGGCGCGAACAGCGCTCCCGTCAGGCCTGGGACGCCGCGCACGAGATCTACACGGAGCTGCCGGCGCACCAGCTGACCTCGAACCTGCCGATCCTGGCCGCACTGGGTTTCACTCCGCCCGCCACGACCGACCGGCGACCCTGAGGCGTGTCACGTGTCGGAACGACGTCGGATCCATGCCGTGGCCAGCACTCCCAGAACCACCAGCAAACCGCCGACCGCGATGCCGACGTGGTCCGCGCTCAGCAGACGGCTGTGCCTGCCCTCGGCCGTGGCGGAGCGCGGAGGAGGGGGGATGGTGGCCCCGGGGCTGGGGGTTTCCGACGCAGACTGGCCGTCTTGAGGACGGTCCGTCGCCTGGGGTGACGGGGAGCCGGACGGGTCGCTCCCGTCGGCGGCTCCACCCCCGTACAGAAGAGCGCCGTCACCGCGGTCGCCGTCACCACGCTCACCGCCGTCGTGCTTGTCGATGCAGTGGGTGGCCGGGAAGGAGAAGACTCGTTCGTGGCGGTCGAACGCCTTCACCACGAAGAGCGGGTGCTCCCTGAAGAAGTCACGAATCTGCCACTCGTACTGGTTGCTGGTCTGGGTGGGATAGTTCACGTCCAAATACGTTGAAGGAGCGAAGTTGTCCCATGGTGCTGCCGGCGACGAGGACGGGGATGACGTGGACCCCTGGAGAACGAGAGCCTCCGGCCCGTGCCGGCCGTTCTTCAGGATGATTCGGAAGCTCTGGTCGATGAGGATGACACGGCGGGCACTGTGGCAGTCACGCGGGGGATTGTGGTCGTGGTGTCCTCCCTCCCCCACGCCGTCCCCGTCCTGAATCCACAGGGAGCCGAACGCATGCCGTGCGGACGCCTGCGCGGCGACGTCCGCCGACGGGGACGCGAGGGCGATGACCGCGCCCGCCAGCGACGCTGCGGCCCGGGGACGGCGATTCATCCAACGACCTCCATGGGTGGCGAACACGCTGGACCGCCCGCTGGGCGACGCGTCCGAATCTCAGGAGAAGTTAAGAGGAGTCGACTCGTCACATCGTGAGCCTCCCTGGGGAGCCCTCCTTTTGTCACTCAGCCGCAGCAGTCGGTTGACGACCTGGTCAAGCGCTGGGCCGGGCGGGGCTCACGGAGTGCGGGCGGGGTGGGGTGGCAGGGGGAGACGGAGGAGGAAGCGGGCGCCTGCGGGGGAATCGGCGAGGGCGAGGGTGCCGTGGTGGCGGGTTGCCAGGTCGCGGGCGATGGCGAGGCCGAGTCCGGCGCCGCCGGTGTCGCGGGTGCGGGCCTCGTCGAGGCGGGTGAAGGGGGCGAAGACGCGCTCGCGGTCGGGGGCGGGGATACCAGGGCCGTCGTCCAGGACTTCGAGGACGGCCCAGTGGCCGTCGGGGCCGGGGTCCTCGGTGAGGGTGACGGTGACGTGGTCGGCGGCGTGGCGCAGCGCGTTCTCCAGCAGGTTGCGGAGCAGGCGGTGGAGTTGGGCGGCGTTGCCGGGGACTTCCAGCGGGCGGTCGGCGTGGACGGTGATCCGGCTGGTGCCGTGCGGGAGTTCGGCGGCGACGTCGCGGGCGAGGTCGGTGAGTTCGACCCGGGTGTGGTGGGCCGGTGCGGCGACGGGTGGGCGGGCGAGCAGGAGCAGGTCGTCGGCGAGGTGCTGGAGGCGGACGGTGTCGGCGCGGGCGGCGCGGACGACGGTGGGCCAGTCGGTGCGGTCGGGGTGGGTGAGGGCGACCTCCAGGGAGGTGCGCAGTCCGGCGAGGGGACTGCGCAGTTCGTGGGAGGCGTCGGCGACGAAGCGGCGCTGGGCGGTGACGGCGTGGTCGAGCTTCTGGAGGGTCTGGTTGGTGGTGGTGGCGAGGTGGGCGATCTCGTCGGCGGTGGACGGGACGGGGACTCGCCGGTCGAGGTGCTGGGCGGTGATGGAGGCCATCTGGGCGCGGATCGCCTCGACCCGGCGCATCGCCCGGGCGGTGACCGCCCAGGCGATGGCGGCCACCAGCAGGACGGCGAAGGGCCCGGCGACCAGCAGCAGCCGTTGGACGGACTCCTGGACGCGTTCGGCGTCCCAGGGCGGTACGAGCAGGTAGGCGGTGACGGTGCGCTCGCCCCGGTCGGGTTCGCCGAAGCCGGACTGGATGGAGTAGCCGCTGATGCCGCCGGCGCTCTGCCCGTACAGGGGGAGGGTGTGGTGGGCCAGGCGGCTGGCGGTGGCGGTGGCCGGGGCGTCGAGTGTGAGGGTGCGGGAGACCTGCTCGTCTGCGGGCAGCGGCGTGAGCTGGGCGGCGACCTGGGCGCGGAAGGGTTCGAGGTCGGGGCTGACCTCCAGGAGCCGGCCGGAGTCCAGGACGAGGGCGTAGACGCGGTCGCCGAGCAGCAGGCCGCTCGCCGGGACGTGGCCGGTGCGCATGTCCGCGACCGCCACGTCGAGGCGGGCCTGTGCGGCGACCTTCGCGTCGTTCAACTGGGAGTCGTAGAGGCTGTGGCTGAGCCAGAACGCGCCCGTGGTGAAGGCGGCGGCAGCGGCCAGGCCGGCCGCTGCGGCGGAACGGGCCCGCAGCGAGCGCAGTGAGTGCAGTGAGCGCAGCAGCCGGGGCGGCCGCGGCGGCCTAGCCACGGGAGTCCAGCCGGTAGCCGGTACCGCGCACGGTGAGGATGGAGTTCCGGCCGAACGGGACGTCGATCTTGCGGCGCAGCGCGCTGACGTACACCTCGACGATGTTCGGGTCGCCCTCGTAGCCGCTCTCCCAGACCTGGTCGAGGATGGTGGTTTTGGCGACGACCTCGCCGGGGCGTTCGGCCAGGCACTCCAGGACGGCGTACTCGCGGGGTGTGAGGGCGATCGGGGTGCCGGCGCGGCGGCAGGAGCGGTCGGCGGGGTCGAGGACCAGGTCGCCGACGGTCAGCGCGGGCGGGCGTTCGGCGCCGCCGCGGCGGACCAGGGCCCGCAGCCGGGCGACCAGGACCGGGTAGGAGAAGGGCTTGGCGAGGTAGTCGTCGGCGCCGGTGTCCAGGGCCTCGATCTCGTCGTACTCGCCGTCCTTGGCGGTGAGCATCAGGATCGGGGTGGTGACGCCTTCCTGACGCAGCTGGGCGCAGACCCGGTAGCCGTTGAGGCCGGGGAGCATGACGTCCAGCAGGATCGCCCGGTAGTCGCCGGTGCGCGCGTACCAGAGGCCGGAGCGGCCGTCGTGGACGACGTCCACGGTGTAGCCCTCCGCTTCGAGCCCGTCCCGGAGGGCGTCGGCCATCCGGGTCTCGTCCTCCACCACCAGTACGCGCATGCGTCTCAGCATGTCACGGGGGGTGTCGCGGTTCCTGAAAGTGCTTTCAGGCTCTTTCAGCGGATCTTCAGAGGGCGGGTCGGACGCTTCGGGGGTCGCCCCACGTCCGCCCTACCGCGAGGTGAGCCCCGTGACTCTGACCCTGACCCGCGCACCCCGCGCCACGGTCGCACCCCAGCTCCGGTCCCAGCCCCAGGCCCGGCCGGGCCGGACCGCCCTGCTGCCCTGGGCGCTCGCCGCCGTGCTGTTCGCCGCCTACGGCGCGCTGTCCGTCTCCCGCCATCTGCACCTGCGCACATCCGGCTTCGACCTGGGGATCTTCGAGCAGGCCGTCCGCGGCTACGCCGAGGGCCGCGCGCCGGTCTCCGAGCTGAAGGGGCCGGGGTTCCACCTGCTCGGGGACCACTTCCACCCGATTCTGGCCACCCTCGCACCGCTCTACCGGGCGTTCCCCTCCCCGCTGACCCTGCTGGTCGCCCAGGCGGCACTGCTCGCCGTGTCCGCCGTCCCGGTGACCAGGGTGGCAACGCGGGCGGCCGGTCCGTGGGCGGGCGCGGGCATCGGCGTGGGGTACGGGCTGTCGGTCGGCCTGCAGCAGGCGGTGGCCTTCGACTTCCATGAAATCGCCTTCGCCGTACCGCTGTTGGCCTTCGCCCTGGAGCGGCTGACGCTGCGGAGGTGGCGCGCGGCCGCGTGGTGCGCGCTGCCGTTGCTGCTCGTGAAGGAGGACCAGGCGGCGACGGTCGTGGCCGTCGGCTGCTACCTGTTCTGGCACGGCCGCCGCCGACTCGGCGTGGCCGTCGTCGCGCTCGCCGCCGCCACCGTGGCGCTGGTGGTGCTGATCGTCATCCCGGCCCTCAATCCCGACGGCGTCTACACCTACCTGTCCAACGTGGACGGTCCGTCCGACGACCCCGTGACCAGGCTGCTCCTGCCCGCCCAGAAGTGGGGGACCGTCGCCGTCCTGCTGGCCCCCACCGCGTTCCTGGCGCTGCGCTCGCCACTGATCCTGCTCGCGCTCCCCACCCTGGCCTGGCGGTTCTGGTCCACCAACCCCGCCTACTGGGGGACGGGCTTCCACTACGGCGCCGTCCTGATGCCGATCATCTTCGTCGCCTTCGCCGACGCCCTGGCCCGGCTCCGCGCACGGCACGGCCTGCGGCGGTGGACGGCCTGCGGCCTCGTGGCCGTCGGGCTCGCGGTGACGGCCGCCGCCCTGCCCTTCCGCCCCCTCGCCGAGCTGGCCCGGCCCGCCACCTGGCAGCGCGACGCGACGGCCGACGCCGTGCGCGGGGTGCTGCGGGTGATCCCGGACGGTGCGCAGGTGGCGGCCGCCAACGGCATCGCGCCCCAACTCACCGACCGCACCCGGGTTTTCCTCTTCCCGTACTATCCCGGAGGCCCCGGCGCGAAGCCCGACTGGGTCGCGGCCCCCGACCACCCGCGGGACGGCCTCTTCCCCGCCGACCAGGAGGCCGAAGCCCTTCGCGCCCTCCCCGCCGCCGGCTACCGTCCCGTCGCGAGCGCCGGCGGTGTCACCGTCTACCACCTCGGCGCGCGGGAATGACGGCCTCCTGCGGAAGCGTCGGCCACCGGGGTGCGGGCGAAGGACACGTGCGCTGCGGCAGGCACCAGGTAGCCGGCCCCGGCCACCCGGGCCGGCTCCAGGCCGCCAGTGGCGTAGTCGTTGTGCACGTGGGTCTCGGCACCGACCTGGCCGCTCAGGTCGCCGGTGCGGCGCGGTCTCCCGCCCCGTCGTCAGACGGTGAGGTGCCTGGTGCCGGGGTCGGTGGCGGCCTCGGGGGTTGCGCCGTGCTGCTCCTCGTCGGGGCGGGCATCCCTGGGCAGGAGGAAGGTGATGGCGAGGAACGCCACCAGCAGGCACGCCTGGACGATCAGCGCGTGGTGGAAGCCGGTGGTGAAGTCGCCGGTCCTGACCTGGTCGAAGAAGACCGAGCCGAAGACGGCGACGCCGATGGAGCCGCCGACCGCCTGGACCGCGGTCAGGACTCCGGATGCGGAGCCGATCTCGTGGTCGTCGACGGCGGCGAGGATGAAGCTGAACAGAGCGGCGATCACCATGCCGGCGCCGATGCCCGCCACGACGGTGCCGGGAACGACGTCCCAGATGGAGAAGGTGGCGGTGTCGAGGCCGTCGAGTTCGAACCACAGCGCGGCCGCACCGGCGAGCTGGACCAGCGGTCCGATCTGGAGCACGCCACGGCCGATCCTGTTCACGAGGAAAGCGCCGCTGACGGCGCCGCCGATCGCGGTGCCCACCGCGAGGGGCAGGTTGCCCAGTCCCGCCTCACCTGCGGTGAAGTGCCTGCCGATCTGGAGGTAGAGGGTCAGGACGAGCTGGGTGCCGATCATCCCGCCGAAGAACAGGGCGATGCCGCCGAGCCCGACGGTGAAGGCGGGCTTGCGGAGCAGGGCGGGGGTCACCAGCGGTTCGCGGCCCGCGGCGGCCGTTCGGCGCTGCTGAAGGGCGAACAGGGCGAAGCCGATCACGGAGGCGGCCATGCTCAGCCAGGTCCACAGCGGCCAGCCGTCCTCCTGTCCCTGGTTCAGCGGCAGCACGAGCAGGGCGCACGAGGCCACGATCAGGGCCGCGCCGGTGATGTCGACCCGTACCGTGCGGCTGCCCGCCCTGTCGGGGACGAACTTCGCGGCGACGATCAGGGCCGCGAGTCCGATGGGCAGGTTGATCAGGAACACCGATCGCCAGCCGAGGCCGAAGAAGTCGCCCTCGATGAGGAAGCCGCCCAGGACCGGGCCGATGATGCCGCCCAGACCGAGGACGGGCCCGAAGATCGCGAAGACCTTGGCGAGCTCGGGGCCGGAGAAGTTCTCCCGCAGCAGGCCCAGGCCCTGGGGCAGCAGCAGCGCCCCGGCGGTGCCCTGCAGCAGGCGGAAGGCGATCAACGACTCGATGTTCGGCGCGAGCGCGCACAGCAGCGAGCTCGCGGTGAAGGCGGCCAGGCCGACCAGGAACATCCGGCGCCGGCCGTACCGGTCGCCGAGGCGGCCGCCGAGGACCAGGCCGGCGCCCAGGGTGAGGGCGTAGCCGCCGATGACCCATTGCAGTCCGACGGGGCCGGAGCCGAGGGATTCCTCCAGGTCCGGGCCGGCGACGTTGACGATCGAAGCGTCCAGGAGGTCCATGATCTCGGCCGTGATCATGACCGCCAGGATCAGCCACCGCCATCGGTAGGGCTCGGCGGCGGTGCCGAGGGTGGGGGCAGGGGCGGACACGAGCAGATACCTCCATGGTGAAGTAATTTCACAGTGAAGGTAAAATGATGGAGATAGGTTGTCAACCTGGAATGCCGATGTGACCGCGCGGCGGACGACGAGGGTGGAGGGTCCCGTGGAAGAGGCCAAGCGCGACAAGGTCGCGGAACAACGCGACAAGGTCGCGGAACAACGCGACAAGGTCGCGGAACAGCGCGAGCGCCTGACGGAAGCGCTGAGGATCTACGGCACCCACTACACGGAGCTCGGCCGCCGCTTCGCCGCCTGGCTCGGCCTGCACTCCACCGACGCCATCGCGCTGCTCCAGATCACCGCCGCCGAGGAGCGCGGAACCCCCCTGTCACCGGCCCGGCTCAGCGAGCGGATCTCCCTGTCCACAGGAGCGACCACCGCACTCCTGAACCGCCTCGAAGCCGCGGGACACATCACCCGTGCCCGTGAACACACCGACCGGCGCATCGTCACCCTGCGCGGCGGAGGACACATCCGGGAACGGGCGGAGGAGTTCTTCGACCCGGTCGCCCACCGCCTCGACGCCGCGATGTCGAACTACCCGCCCCGGCTCCTGGAGCAGTTCGAAGCGTTCATGGCCGACCTGAACACCGCCTTGGACACCCACCTCGGGGAACAGGACTCGAAGGCGCCGCACTCCCCCGGCACGTCCGCCCCCGGCCGGGAATGATCCGGACGCTCAGCAGCAGGCGAGCGGTGCCGCGACGGCCCGGGCCGTCGGAGCCTCGGCGTCGGCGATCCGGCCGCGCAGCATCGCGTCGATGACCGCCATGTAGCGCTGCGTCCGGGGGCCGCCGAGGAGGAAGGGGTTCGCGGCGCCGGGCGGCTGGTGGCGCAGTTGTTCGGCGCGTTCGAGGCCGTGGTCGTTCGGGTGGTTGGAGAGCTCGACCTCCACGTTCGCCCGGCGCATGACGGCCCGGAAGGCCTGGACGGACGCGAGGAAGGTGCGCAGCTCCTCCACCGTCGAGGGCGGGTTGAGGCCGCCCCACAGCATCGCGCTGTGGTGCCGGCGGCCGGCCCGGACGGGGATGATCGGGGAGACGGTGCCGGGGGTGTGGCCCGGGGTGTGGTGAAACTCGATCGTCGTGCCGCCGAGCGTCAGCTGCTCGCCGTCCGTGATGTCGAGGTCCCGGGCGGGGGCGTCGGCCGGGCGGGTGCGGGCGAGGAGGTCCCAGTCGGCCGGGGACATGTGCACGCGGGCGCCGTAGCGGTCGGCGAGGGTTTGCGCGCCACCGAAGTGGTCCGAGTGGCCGTGGGTGAGGACGACGTGCTTGATCGCCGCCGGATCGGCTCCGACCGCGCGCAGCCCGGGGACGATGATGCCGTCGGCGTCGGCCGGGGAGGTGAGTGCGTCGATCAGCACGATGCCGTCGTCCGTCAGCACGGCCATCGCGGAGACCCAGCCCGCGCTCAGGAGCACGAGGTTGTCGAACAGCTTGACGGGTGCCGGCGCGGGCAGTTGGGGAAGGTCGGAGCCGGGGGTCAGCGCCGTCACCAGGGCGCGCAGCACGGGGTCGTCGCCGGCGAGGCGGCGGGCGCGGTCGTAGTGCGGGCGGAAGGCGGACGGCGTACCCGCGGAGGTGGACGCCGGGGCCGGGGCCGGGGCCGAGGCGGAGGCCGGGGCCGAGGCGGCGATCGGCGCGGCTCCGGCGGCGATGCCCAGGGCGGCGAGCTGGGCGAAGCGGCGTCTGGTGAAGTCGGCGTCCGTGGCGGTCCGGCGGGTGGGGTGGATCACGGCGGTCGGGGCTCCTGGTGGTCGGCGCTCTTGGCGGTCAGGGCTCTTGGTGGTCGGGGGTGTTGGTGGTCAGGGCTCTTGGTGGTCAGGGGTGTTGCTGCTCGGGGGTGTTCAGCCGAGGGCGCCGACGACGGTCTTCGTCGCCTGGGCGATCAGCGCGTCGTCGGAGGTGGCGTCGGCCTTGCCGCGGTCGGACAGGACGACGATCACGACCGGGCTCCGGCCGCCGGAGGGCCATGCGACGGCGGCGTCGTTGCGGGTGCCGTAACCGCCGTTGCCGGTCTTGTCGCCGACCTTCCAGTCGGTGGGCACGCCCGCGCGGATGTACGGGGCGCCGGTGGTGTTGCCGACGAGCCAGTCGGTCAGCAGTCGGCGCCGGTCCTCCGCGAGGACGTCGCCGAGGGCGTAGCGGCGCAGGTCGGCGGCGAAGGCGCTGGGGGTGCTGGTGTCGCGGGTGTCGCCCGGGGTCGCCTCGTTGAGGGTGGGCTCGTTGCGGTCGACGCTGGTGGTCTGGTCCCCGAGGTCGCGCAGCGACTGCTGGACGGCCGCCGGGCCGCCGAGCTCGGCCATGACGAGGTTGGCGGCGGTGTTGTCGCTGTACTGGATCGCGGCGGCGGCCAGATCACGCACCTTCATGCCGGTGGCGACGTGCTGCGAGGTGATCGGCGCCCACGACAGCACGTCCTCCTGGCGGTACGCGACCACCTTGTCCAGCTCCGCGTCGGAGGCCTTGCGCAGGAGGGCGCCGGCGGCGAGCGACTTGATCGTGGACGCGAACGCGAACCGCTCGTCGGCCCGGTAGGAGATCTCCCGGCCGCTGCCGGTGTCCACCGCGTACACGCCGAGGCGGGCGCCGAACTGCTGCTCAAGCCCCTTGAAGGAAGCGCTCGTCGTATCTGCCGCAGGCATCGCGCTGGATGCCGCGGCGGGCGTGCCGGCAGTCGCATGGCTAGTGAGTCCCGCAGAGCCGCACCCGCTCAGCAGGGTGGCCGCGAGCAGGGCCACGGCGGGCAGCACGGTACGGGGGCGGCGGAGGGCAAGCGTCATCGGTGGTCTCCCAGGTGGTTCGTGTCGTCACCCTCAGCTAAACAGGCCGTCGGCCCATCAGTCCAAGATGACTATGGTGAAGAGATCGATAAAAGAATGCCTATGATTGCTGGCCATGGACCTGTTGGGGCACCTACGCCACTTCCGCGCTGTCGCCGAGGACCGGCACTTCGGCCGCGCCGCCGAACGCCTGCGGATCGCCCAGCCCTCGCTCTCCCAGCGGATCAAGCGTCTGGAGCGCGAGCTCGGCGTGACCCTGTTCGACCGCGGCCCGCGCGGAGTCGAGCTCACCCCGGCGGGCCTGCTGCTGCTCGCGGAGGCGAAGGAGGTGCTGGAGAGCACCGCCCGCCTCCTCGCCACCGCCGCCGACCTGCGCACCGGCCGGGCGGGCACCCTGCGCGCGGCCGTGCCGCCCGAGCTGGGGCCGGCCGTCCTGGCCGCGCTGCTCACCGGCTTCGAGAGCGCCTCCCCCGGCACCCGGCTCGAACTACGGGAACTGCCGGTCGCGGTCATGGCGCGCGAACTCGCCCAGCACACGGTGGACGTCGCCGTCGTCCGCCACCCGTGTCCGGCCGCCGGGCTGGCGTTCGGGCCGGTCCTGCACCAGCCGCTCGGCGTCCTGCTCGCCGCCGGGAGCCCGGACGCCGACCGCCCGGAGCTGGCGGTGGCCGAACTGACCGGCCGGCGCCTGGTGTTCTTCCCCCGCGCCACCGCCCCCGCGCTCTACGACGAGATGCTCACCACCCTGGCCCGGCACGGCTGCACGCCCGAGGCCGTCGTCGACCCGCCCGGCCCGGACGTCGCGGGCGCACTCGTGCTCACCGGCAGCGCCGTCGCCCTGGTGCCACGCACCGCGCCGCCACCGGGTACAGTCTGGCGTCCGCTGACCGGCACCCCGCTGGCCTGGCGCACCTCCACGGCCTGGCCGACCGGGAGCGGCGGGCCCGCCGTCCGGCTGTTCGCCGAAGCCGCCCACGAGGCACTGACCGAACACGGCGGCCTCCTGCCCCAGCCGCCCAACCCCCCGCTCTTCCCCCGGCCCGCAATGGAGTTCCCGCTGTGACCAGCGACCGCGCCTTCGGCAACCGCGCATCCGGCGACCGCCCCGCCGGCACCCGCACCGCCGGCACCCGCACCGCGCGCGCCCGCATCGCCGCCGCCTTCGCCGACGCCGGCGTCAGCGGCCGGCTGCACGTCCGCGACCTCGACACCGGCACCGAGATCGCCCTCGACGCCGACACCCCGGTCAGCACCTCCAGCGTTCACAAGCTCTGCCTCCTGGTCACGCTCTTCCGCGAGGCCGCCGCCGGACGGATCGACCTCACCCGGCAGGTTGACGTCCCCGCCGCCGGCCGCACCTCCGGAGGCACCGGCCTGGCCGCCATGCTCGACGCCGCCCGGCTCTCCCTGCGCGACCTCGCCTACCTGACCGTCGCCGTCAGCGACAACGCCGCCGCCGACGTCCTCTGGGACGAGATCGGCCTCGACACCGTCAACCGCACCATGGCCGACCTCGGCCTGACCCGCACCGTCGCCGTCCACAAGCTCCGCGACCTCATCGCCGCCCTCGCCGAGGACACCGGCCGGGACTCCCCGGTCGACCCCGCCGTCGTCGCCCGCCTCAGAGTCCTCGACCCCACCTTCACCAACCGCAGCACCGCCCGCGACATGACCACCCTGCTCGCCGCCCTCTGGCACGGCGACGCCTGCCCCGGCGAACACGGCGCCGCCCTCCGCCGCCTGCTCGGCCTCCAGGTCTGGCCGCACCGCCTCGCCTCCGGCTTCCCCTACGACGACGTCCGCGTCCACGGCAAGACCGGCACCCTCCCGACCCTGCGCCACGAGGTCGGCGTCGTCGAATACCCCGACGGCGGCCGCTACGCCCTCGCCATCTTCACCCGCGCCGCCGCCACCACCATCACCCTCCCCGCCGCCGACGCCGCCATCGGCACCACCGCCCGCCTCGCCGTCGACGCCCTGCGGGCGATGGCGACCGGAAGGGGCGACGGCCCGCCAGCAGATCAGCAGGTCCGGTGACCTGCGAGGTCACACGACAAGCTCGACTCGCGGTTCAACTCCCGACGCCCTACTGAACGCTGTAGTTCAGAACGATGATGGTTTCATCGGAAGTGGTGTACTCCAGGGTGCCGGCCGGAAAGGGTCGCCGTGGTAGCTCGCAGTCAAGAGCGGGGCCCGTCCGCCGATGTCGAGTTGGATCGTGGTGAAGCCGTGCCAGTAGTCGGGCGACCCGTACGGCCGGAACCCGCCGGGCACCGGGGTGACCGTGGCGGGGTTCCACAGCACCGCGGTGAACCAGGGGCGGTCGCGGTTGCGGGCCATCGCGACCGGCCCGGGGCTGCCATCAGAGCACACGGTGGTGGCGGTGAGTCCGCACTCGCGGGCCAGGCGCTCGATGACGGCAGCGGCCTGCGTGTCCCAGCGGTGGTGCCGCTTCGCCTCGTCGACGATCCCGTGCTCGTCGGCGTCCTCGGGGGCGTCCTCGTCGACCAGGACCTCCTGCCGCTTTCCGGCCGAGGAGGTGTTCGCGATGACGCTGACCTGTGCAGGAACGTAGCGGACATGTCCGTGATGTAGGAAGCGACACAGCGTAGAGCCACTCGATCGAGTTCGGGGGCCGCATCTCGTTCGTTGGCAGTTGGCCCCTAGCGTCACTTGCCACCGATCCAGAACAGGGCGATGTCGATGTCTCGTACTGTCCAGCTCGGTCCGAAGGAACCCTTGTGCGTGAGGAGCTTGTCGAGAAGGTCCATGTAGCGGCCGTATCGTCCTGGGTTGTCGGTGAGCGTTAGCCCAAGCGATTCCAGTCCTCGCTGAGCTCGGCTGTCGTAGACGGCCATGCGATGTGGTGCTGCGGCAGTGAGGACCGCAGATGCCAGTGCGTCACCCTTGTAGAAGCCCGGCAGGGTGACCAGCGCGGCGCGGCCGGCCTGGGCGGCCTGCCCGCGGGACCTGGATGTGTCCCGAACGACTTCCATCGCTTGGCCGGTCGCCGCGCGAACTTGCGCGTCCGGTAGTCCCATCAAGGCGGAGGCCCAGCGGGTGCGGGCGGACAGTCGTTTCCAGACGACGAGTGCGCCTATGTCGAGCTTGCCGAGGCTGCCCGACTCCTCGGCTCGCTGCGCGACTTCCCACAGCACTTCGTCATAGGTGGTCGACGTCGCAGCGTAGTAGGACTTATGTGCGGAAATCAGGAGATTCCAGATGCGTTCGGTTTCGGATATAGGCACTGTCCTTGACTCCTAGGTCTGTTCTCGCTCGTCGTTAGCGATAAGTACGCGAGCCAGCGGGTTGATGACGTCGGTGTTGACGCGGCCCGAGTCAGGCGTCCGAGCTGGGTGTTTTCGGTCGGACATAAACCTCGTGCACGGAGTCGTCGGCGGTAATGAGCCAGGCCCGGTTCAGGACGTCGGGGTGGCGAGAGGCCGCCTCCCGCATCAGTGTCCGGGCCACCTCGTGGTCGAGTGGTGCGATGGCGGGAGGTGGCTTTCGCGGGGAGATGTGATCGGCGTACAGGTGAGGCGGCTGCCAGCCCACCCGGGCGTCGATCAAGAGCCCGGTCGTCAGCCCGATTCTGGCGGCGCGGCGCAGTTGGCCCGGGCCGCCGTTCTTCTGCTTGTTCGCGGTCAGCTTCTCGTGGATGGGGTGGGCAAGGACGTCGCCGGCCGGGCCGAGGTCGTGAATCCAGCCGTGAGGGGTAAGCCGATGATGTACCTGCAGCGGCTGCGGCAGGGCGAACGACAGGATGACTGGCTGGCTAGGGTCCGCGGGATGCCAGGGTTCGGCGACCGGGAACGAGTAGGAGGGATTGAAGTCGGCGGCTTCGGTGTCGAAGACCGGACGCCCGGTGCGTGCGGCCTGTTCGCCCAGGGCCGCCAGCCGCGTGAAGTAGCGGTTGCGCTCCTTTGCCGTGCCCTGCTGTGGAGTGACCGTGATCCGCAATCCGCCCGTCGGGCTCAGCAGGAGCGCGCGAGCGAGCAGACGGTTCAGAGCGTCGGAGGCGGCCCGTATCGCCGACGGCATCCAGGCGCTCCCGGGCAGCGGCACCGTGGTGTGGTCCACGTACCAGTCCGCTCCATCAATGGCGAGATGTGCGTCGACCGTGAGCGCCCCGGCCGCGACTCCGAACCGCTGCTGATAACGCTCCTGTTCATCGTCCGGTTTCCCACGCAACACCACCTGCTGGCCTTGGGCCGCGAGGTGGGCACTCAGCAGCCGGAACGCCGACTCCTCCTGCGGGCTGGCGGAGAACAGATGCCATGGGCTCAGGTCTTGGGCCATGTCGCTCCTTCTGGAATCCTCAACGGTAGGCCCAGGGCCTGGTCACGTCGATGGCATCGGTGTCGATGCGGAACACGAGACCATGGTGATCGCTTGCCTCGGCGGGAGTTGCGAGGACGTGGTAGTCCGAGACGGCGCCGGCCAGCGGGCCGGAGGCCCATGCCTGGTCGATCCGGTCGGGGTGTGATGGCACGGGCGAGTGGCTCGGCGGGCCACGTGGGGTCGATGTCGCTGAGCAAGACCAGACCGGCCAGGACGGCGGCGATGCTCGCCTGCACCTGGTTGCGGACCCCCAGCCAGGAGCGCAGGTCCCGGCCGTAGCCGCGCATCGTGCCGGTCGAGACGCCGAAGTCGGCCGCCAACTCCGGGGCGGTGCGCCCGCCGACCCAGCCCGCGAGGACCCGCTGGAGGCGCCGAGGGAGCTGAACTGCGGTGGTGAGCGCGGTACAGGGCTCGGTGGTGCCGGTGACGATGCCGTATGCGGCGCCCCAGGCGACGAGCTGCAGCACGGTGCGCGTGCCGGTAGCCGTGAACAGCGCGCGGACGGCGGCGTCGACATCAGAAGGGGCCAGGGTGAGGGCGGGGTCGGCCGCGATCGTGCGGGTCTGGGACTCGGCGGCAATGTGGACGAGGAGCCGGATGTCGCGTTCGGGCAGGTTGTGCGCGGGCAGGGTGGTGGCCATGACAGCAGCAACTCCGGTGGTCGGCGGGTGGTTCACGGATGGTCAGTGGTGGGGGAACCGGTTCGCGCGAGGCGCTCCAGCAACCGGGGGCCGAAGCGGGCGGCTTGTCCGGTGCCGATGACGAGCACCAAGTCGCGGGGCTTGGCGAGGTCGGCGACCTGCTGCTCGGCGCTCGGTTCGCACGGGCTCAAACGCACCCGGTGAGCCTTGCTGGCTCCCAAGGGAGGCCTGGCGGCATTGACGACGGCATCGAGCGGGTCCGGGGCGTTCAGCACAGTCAGCGGGGTGGCTACCGGCAGCAGCACGGCGCGGTCGGCGGAGACGAGGGCCTTACCCAACTCAACGGCGTGAGCGCTGGTACGGGCGATGCCGTCCGGCTCCAGGACGACGATGACGTTGCCCTCAGTGAGCATCCGGGCGGCCGCCACATCATCGGCGACCTCCTGGGGGTGCCGGGCGCGGGAGTCGCGCACGGTGATCCGTGCTTGGGTGCCGGCTTCGGTCAGGGAGCGCTCCACACCCTTGAATCCGGCCAGGCGCTCGGCGATCGTCTTGGCGCTCTCCCCAGCGACGAGGGCGGTGGCGATGGCGGCGCAGGCAGCCAGGGCGTGGTGGTCGCCCACGATCGGCACGATGAACTGGTGCTGCTTGCCCTGGTGGCGGAGGGTGAGGAGATAGCTTTCCCCGAGCCATCGGGGCTTGAGGACCCACACGTCCGCGCTCTCCACAAGGCCCACGGTCACCACCGTGGGGCCGGGGCGGTCGCTCAGCCTCTCGTGCACGATCTTTGCCCCGTTGTCCCAGAGCGGCAGGACCACGGTGTCAGCGGAGCGGGCGAGGTTCGTGGCAGCGTTCAGGGCCTCGATGGTGTCCTCGAAGTGCGGTGAGTTCATGGTGGCGGCGGCGATCAGCGCCACCGACGGGGATGACCGCTGGTACACGTTCGGGACATTGGGGCGGTGGCTCCACGAGCCGGGCGGCGCGGCCTCGTGCGTGCCGGCGTCCGGGCAAAGGTCCACCACGAGGCGCCGTTCGCCGTCCTGGCCGGGGGTACTGCCAACGGCGGGGGCGTTGAGGATCCAGCCGGTTCGGCCGTCGGCCAGGGCCGCGGCCAGAACGGCTGCCGCGGTCGTGGTGCCGTGGCTGCCGCCGACGGCGATCAGCGGATGGCCGAAGTCCTCGCAGAGTACGGCGAGCGCGTGCGCGCGGGCGAGCACCGGCAGTCCCGTGGCCTGGGCCCGGTCGAGTTCGGGGTGCGGGGCGACGACCGCTCCGGACCAGACCACGGCCGTTCGGTCGTTGCGGATGTGTCCGGCGTCGGCGCCAACCGTGAGTTCCACGTCGGCCGCGCGCAGCCGGTCGGCGGCGGGGCTGTCCTGGTGTGCGGGGTCGATGCTGCCGGTGACGTCCAGGCCGCGGGAGGCCAGCCACAGGGCCAGGCCCTCCATGCCGGACTCGGTGGCGCCGACCAGGTGGGTCTTAGCCAGCAGGCCGGGCCCGGTGGGGGCGGGCTTCGCGCTCTTCTTCGGGGGGCGGACGGTGGTGTCCATGAGGGTCTCCGGCATGGTCAGGAATAGGGGGGGTGGGGTGGAACCGGGACGGCCGCGGGCTCGGGGGTGTGGCTCCGCGGCCGTCCCGGGGCTCAGGCCTGGGCGAAGCCGCGCGCGAGCTCGGCGTCGGTGACGCGGGCGGCGTGGTGGTCGACGTCCAGGCGGGCGAGGGAGGCGAGGTGGGCGACGACGTGGTCGCCCAGCAGCGCGGAGGCGAGGGGGCTGGTCTCGAACGCCTTGATGGCGTCCCAGGCGTGGCGAGGCACCTCGGGCAGGTCGTCGTCCCAGCCGGCGTCGCCGGTGACGGGCTCGCCGGGCGTGAGGTCTGCGGTGACGCCGTGGCGGACGGCGGCGACGACGGCGGCGAGTGCGAGGTAGGGGTTGGCGTCCGCGCCGGGCAGGCGCACCTCCAGGTGCAGGCCCGGTCCGTGGCCGACCACCCGCACCGCACAGGACCGGTTGTCCCGTCCCCACGCGATCCTGGACGGTGCGAACGGGCCCCCGAGGCGCTTGTAGCTGTTCACGTACGGCGCCCACATCGGTGCGCTGGCGGGCAGCACCTCCAGCAGCCCGGCGACGGCCCGCTCACCCAGCTCCGACAGGACGTGCGGGTCGTCGGCGCGGGCGAGGAGCGGCTCGCCTTTGGCCCACAGGGACAGGTGCAGGTGCATCCCGGAGCCCACCCTGTCCGCCGGGGCGGCCATGAACGTCGCCGCCATGTTCTGTCGGTCTGTCAGTGCCCGTGCGGCGTGCTTGAACAGCACGTGCTGCTCGCAGGCCTCCCGGGCCGGACCGTAGGGGAAGGTGACCTCGATCTGGCCGGGGGCGCTCTCCAGCTTGACCGCCTCGACGGGAAGCCCCGCCCCGGCCAGGGCCTGCCGCAGCGACCGCGAGAACCCGGCCGCCGCGCTCGGCCGGTCGAGGGCGTAGTCGCGGTTGTCCCACGTCACCGGACGCAGCCCCCGCCAGTCGGCCGCAGCTGCGTCGGCGGCCGTGCACTCGTAGACGACGAACTCGGTCTCGATCCCGACCCGCACCTCGTAGCCCAGGCAGCGGAGTTGGTCGAGCTGCTCGTCCAGGATGGTCGCCGGGGCCAGCGGATGCGGCCGGTCACCATCGACGGGGTGGGCGAACACCACGGCGGTGCCCGGCTCCCACGGGAGCAGGCGGGCTCGGTCGAGATCGGGCATCAGCGTGATGTCGCCGAAGCCGGACTCCCAGGAGAACGTGCCGCTGTCCTGGGGCGTCATGCCCAGGTCCGTGCCGATCACGTACCTGCACATCTCCGGGCGGATCCGCCCCGACGCCAGCCGAGCCAGCAGCACCTCGGCCTCGAACTCCTTGCCCTTGAGGCGCCCCTGCGGATCGACGGTGGCCAGCATCACGGTGTCCAGGCCGAAGACCTCCACCAGCTCCGGCAGCCGGCCGACCGGCGCGGTGGTGTCGGCGGACGGGGCCGCGGGCGGGTGGGCGGTGCGCATCGCGGGCCTCATACGATCTGCTCCTCGACCGCGGCCAGCTGCGGATCCTGGACGACCGGCACGGAGAACCGCTTGCCGGCGAGCCGCCACCACAGCGCCGCCAGCGCCAGGACCACCAGCAGGGTGACGGGGGCGTAGTTGAACGTCTCCACGGTCACCGGGTAGCGCTGCGGCAGGCACACCAGCACCGTGAGCACGACCACCCACGCCACCGCGGCGATCCCGACTGGCCGGCTCCATCGGCCCAGGTTCCACGGCCCCGGGACGAAACGGTCCCGCTGTCGCAGCCGCAGGTAGACGGGCACGATGTACGACGGCGTCATCCCGATGACGTTGACGGCGGTGACCGCCCCGTACGCCGCCGCGTTCCACATCGACGGCACCGCCAGGACGAACGCCACCGCCACCGACAGCCACACCGCCGGCACCGGAACCCTGCGGGGCGACACCCTGCGCCAAGTTGCCGAGCCCGGCAGCGCGTTGTCCCGGGAGAACGCGTAGACCATCCGCGAGCACGCGGTGACCTCTGCGGATCCGCAGAACAACTGGGCACCGATCACGATCAGCAGCAGGGCCTTCGCCCCGGTGGTCCCGAGCGCGTCCAGGAAGACCTGCGCGGGCGGCACGTCCGCCGCAGCGGTGCCCGCGTAGTCCTGCACCGCGAACAGGAGCCCGGCCAGCAGCACGAACCCGGCGATCAGGGAGACCCAGATCGAGCGGACGATGCCCTGTGGTGCGGCGACCCGCGCGTTCGTCGTCTCCTCGCTCAAGTGGGCGCTCGCGTCGTAGCCGCAGAAGGTGTAGCCGGCCAGCAACAGGCCGACCGCCGACACATAGATCGGGTTCGACCAGCCGGTGTCGTTGGCGAAATGCCCGAACACCCAGGAGGGGGACTGGTGGTGGGAAGGGACGGCCGCGAGCACACCGACGATCACCAGTACGCCGCCGATGTGCCACCAGACCGAGATGCTGTTGAACAGGCTGACCGCCCGGACGGCGAAGACGTTCAGCAGGGCGTGCAGCACCAGGACACCGGCGAAGATCGCGAGGATCAGGCCAGGCGTCGCCTCCACCCCCCACTGCAGGTCGGCGAACGCTGCGATGAAGCTCGCGGCGCCGTAATCGATCCCGGCGATCCCGCCCAGCAGGCCCAGCAGGTTCAGCCAGCCCGTCGCCCATCCCCAGCGTGGGCCGCCCAACTGCCGGGCCATGTAGTAGAGCCCGCCGCTGGTCGGGTAGGCGGAGGTGACCCCGGCCAACGCCATGCCGACCAGCAGCACGGCCAGACCCACACCCACCCAGCCCCACATCATCACGACGGGGCCGCCACTGATCAGACCGAATCCGAACAACGTCATGCAGCCGCTGAGGACCGAGATGACCGAGAAGCTGACGGCGAAGTTGCCGAACAGGCTCATCCGGCGCACCAGTTCGGGCTCTATCCCGAGTAGCTGCAGATGGTCGTCATCCCCGTGGGGAAGGGGAACGCGCTCAGAAAGCGGCATGAGGAAGCCTCCGAGGAAGGTCGGTGGTGTCGGATCCCGGTTTGCTGACCGGGGAAGGCAGAGAGGTCAGCGGCTGGCGGCGCACGACTGGGCAAGGGCCTGCCGGAAGAGGTCGTCCGGCCGATCGCCGACGCTCACCCACGGCTGGGACGAGACGAAGGGCGACATCACCGCGAACACCTCGGCAGCATTGACGGGACGACGGGCCGCCCAGAGCGCGTGCGCCAGGTGGCTCTCGTCCACTACCGGCCACCGGCCCTGCTCGCCGGGCGCCGCCCGCCAGTTCTCGTACGCCCGAAGCACTGCGGCACGGACTCGCTCGTTCTTCGTCCACTGCAGCTCGACCGCATCCCCGCGCGGCGCCCGCCGATACTGGTCGACGAACACGTACAGCGGAAGGGCGTGCAAGGGCGAACCCGCCGGCGCGCCGGGAAGGAACGCCGCCAGGAACTCGCTCGCCGTGCCGGCGCTACCGCGGGCGAGCCAGACTCGGAGCATCCGGTGGAACGCCTCCCGGTTCCAGGGGTCAGCCCGTTGGGCCTGGGCGAGAAGCCCCCACGGTCCGGGCGGGAGCATCTGGTCGGGTGCCGGCACCCGATGCTCGGGACGGGCCTGGCTGAGGTCCAACTGCGCCAGGGCGAGCAGGCAGATCCACGGCACCGGGTCGTCGGCGAGCGTGGCCGCCGCGTCCCAGCACAGCTCCCGGGCCGAGTGCTCCAGCCGGGCAACCGTCCGGGGATCCGTCGGCTGAGCACTTGCCATGAGAGCCCGGTCCACCGCCGCCCGCGCCAGGAGAGTCACCAGGCCGACGCTGCCCGCGGCCTCGGCTCGCCAGTGGTTGAGGACATCCGTACGCGACGCGACAGCGGCGAGGACCTGGGTACGAGTCGTCCACACCGGCCAGTCGCCCCACGACTGCGCCAGCACCGCGCGGGCAGCCATCCAGCGCCCCTGCTGCAACTCCTCCACAGCCCCACGAAGCTCGCCGTCGTGGCCGCCAGGGTGCTGGACGAACCGACCTGGATCAAGGGTGAAGGCTGTGTCCACGGCCGGGTCCTTTCTGGAGGCGATGCCGATCGCACCCGAAACATGGGCGGGAGAGTAGGCAACCGTCGAGCCGCCGGATCCTGTGCGATGCTCGGGTCCGACCGGTGCTGCCGAATCTGGGCGGGTCATACGGAACCACCAGCCAAAGCCCCTGTGACAGTGCAGACTTGTTGCACCGTGCGGCGTTGATGTTGAAAATCTGCCCATGACCTGCGAAGTCAGCGGCCAAAATTCTCTGAGGGAGCGCAATGACGCGATGGGGACGGCTCGCCGTGTTGCGCAGGGCCGCCGGCTACACCCAGGAACAGCTGGCGACGGCGATGGATGTGGACCGGACGACAATCCACCGGTGGGAGAACGGCAAGGCAACACCGCGCCCATGGCAGATGCCGAGGCTCGCCAGACTCCTGAAGGCCTCCCAGGACGAGTTGCGCTCCGCAGTCTTCGGGAACCCGGATGCTGATTGCGCTCCCCGATCGGGAGCAGAGGTAGAGCGCGGCGAGTCCGCGGCGGCCGCGCTTTCGCTGCCAGGACCAGGAACCACCTGGAAAGGAGCCGCCTCCGAGCTCGGCGACGTGGGACCGCGGCTCGCCACGGTAGACGCCCTGATCGGCGACTGGGCATCCGTCAACTCGAAAGCTCCAGCTCCCGCTCTGTCGCTGCGGGTCACGGAAGAGGACGTCGTTGTCGCGGAGGGCATGCTCGGCATGTTCCGCCAGCTCGACCACACGCACGGGGCCCGTCAGCACTGGCAGCAGGTCAGCTCCTACATCGACACCGAACTCGAAGGCCTTCTGCGCCGGCCTGCCGTCGACGAACAGGTCGCGCGTCAACGTGCCCAGCTCACCGTCGGGTTCTGCGAGCTTGCCGGGTACCAGGCCGTCGACATCGGCAACCCCGACAGGGCCCTGGAGTACTACCAGCGCGCCTTGGCCCTGACGACGGCAACCGGCGATCAGGCGTACGGTGCCTACCTCGTGGCCGTGAACCTCGGGCACCTCGCCCTGCACCGCGGGACTCCGGAGACCGCCCTGCGGTGGGCCTCCTCCGCCCGCGCCGCAGCCGGTACCGCCGCGAGCCCGGCCACGCGCGCGGCCATCACGGCTGTCGTCGCCCGAGCGAGCGCCAGAATGCTCAGGGAGAGCGAGGCGACCCGGCTGATCCTCGAAGCCGAGAAGCTCCTCGAAGCAGCCAGCATGGAAGACGAACCCACCTGGATCCGTTACTTCACCCACGCCTACCTCGCGGACGAGGCCGCCCACTGCCTCCACGACCTCGGCCGTGCGCCGGACGCCAGGATCCAGCTTGCCGACGCCCTCGGAGGCGTCGGCAAGGACAAGGTCCGTCGGCGCGCGATCGATGCTGCTCTGCTCGCCGCGACCTGGCTGCGCAGCGGGGACGTCGACCAGGCGTGCGCGGTCGGCCGCGATGCCGTCGTCTACGCTGCCCGGACAGGATCGGGACGATGCGTCGAGCGGGTGGCCAGCATCCTGGCCGACCTGCAGACACATGCCGACTACGTTGCGGTCCGGGAACTGCGTGAGTTCGCCCGGGCCGTACTGCCGGACGCCGACAAGCTGGCGGTCACGCTGGCAGGCGGCTCATGATGCCTCGGTAGAAGTCGAGTTCGGCGCGGAGTGCCTGCTCCCGTGCCAAGGGCGCCGACAGGTAGTGGTCGCCGCCTTCCAACAGCAGGCTGTCATGCTCACCGCCTCGGCCGGCCAGCTCCTCGGCGAAGTGCATGGCCTCCTCCGCAGACGTGATCGTGTCGGCGGAGCCGTGGATCACCAGCACAGGGCAGCGGACCCACTCGGGCTTCACCGCGCCGGCCGGCCCTCGCAGCGCAGCTGCGTGCGGACGTTGAAACGCCGGAACAGACAGCTCCCACAGAGCGGGGTCGATGATCGCCGAGATGGCCGTCGCGGCAACGAACGGTCCCGGACGGCACGCTGCCTGGAGCGCCGTGTACCCGCCCGCGCTCGCCCCGCTGATGAACACCTCTCCGGGGGTCGCCTGGCCGAGCGTCAGGAGATGTTCTGCGACGGCCGCGCAGTCGTCGACGTCGTAGGTGCCCCAGTGGGCATGCAGCGACTGCCGGAAGGCGCGTCCCTGACCCGTACTGCCGCGGTAGAGAACTTCGGCGACGGTGAAGCCGTGGCTGACGAAGTACTGAGTGACCCAGTCCAGCCGGAGGGGGACGTCGTCCGTCGGACCGGGATGGGCCCGCACGAGGAGAGGCCCCGGCAGCGTGTCTCCGGGCGGCAGGTGCAGCAGGAAGCGTACCGGCCCACCCGGACCCGCGATGGTCTCGACCGAGGGCGGAATCGGCGTCCAGGGCACAGGGAACTCGGAAGCCTTGCCCACCGGGAAGGCCTGGGCGTCCGTCCGCGCTGCCAGGTCGACTGACCAGATGGCCGGCGGGCTGCTCGCAGTGGAGCCGACCACGGCCAGGAGACCGCCATCGACGGTGACGTACGGCTTCACGGACGTGAGATTCGAGCCGACTTGTCGCCGACCGCCATCGGCGTCGACGGCGAGCAGCTCGGTGGTGAATCCGTTCATCACCGTCAGCACGATGGTGCCGTCGGCGGCGAATCCGTACGACTGGTAGCCGCCTTCCCAGGGCGCCGGCGCGCAGTCCGCGTCGATCGGCGCGACCGGCTCCACCACGCCGTCGCGTAGTCGGTACAGGTTCCACCACCCTGTCCGGTCCGAGATGAAGTACAGCAGACCGTCCGGTCCCCAGGACGGCTGCACCGCCGACTCCCCGAGGCCGCCTGCCACAACGCGGCTCGGCCCGACGATGTCCGATCGGATGTCGGCCAGCACGAGGCGAGTGCTGTCCCACGGCATCTGGTCACGCTGCCACTCCACGTACGCCAGGGTGCCTGCCGCCAGCTGAGGAGAGCCGAGGAACCCGCGGGAGCGAACCAGGACCCGGGTGTGCCCGGCCCGGGACACAGAGATGATCTCGTCCACGGTGTCGTCCCCGCGAACCGCGAGCAGACCACCGCCCGGTGCCGGAGCGAGCTCTCCGTACTGCACGGACCCAACGACAGAGTCGATCCGCTCGGGCACGCGGCCAGCCGCTTGCCGAAGGAGGGAACCGTCGTCACCGACGAACCACACGCCCCCCGATGTCACCGCGAAGGCGCCGCCACCGTAGGCATGGAGCTGGCCTCCGACTGAGAAGTCGGGGGACGTCACCGCGACGGCCGTGCCTGACCGGTCGGCGCGCATGACTCGTCGGCATCCACCGTGATCAGGATCCGACTGCAACCACCACAATGAGCCCGACGCCGACCGGAGCTCGTCGTACGCCACAACTTTCCGGGCCACCCACTCGGGCGGGAGCCCGATGCCGTCGGTCATACAGTCGAGGTCCTCTCAGCTGCGCTGCAGGCTGCTCGTAGGCTATCCGCCCGTCTGGAGAGCCACCGTACCCGGCAGTGGCCGAGGAAGCCTTCGAGGCCAACGACGGTGGCTCTCCCGTACGGGAGCTCAACGACGGGCGTGACGCACCCGACGATCAGTTGGACGCAGGCTTGGGGGCGTACCGCAGCAGCACGACGTCGCCGATCGTCCGAGCTTCCAGAAGTCCCATCCGTCGGCTGCTTCCACCGGGGTAGTCCGCCGGGTGGAGGAAGCGCGGTGCGGCGGCATCGGTGGTGTAGACGACCTTCTTGCCGCCGAAGTACCAGAACTTGAGGTCCCGGCTGAGGTCGCCGCTGGCGGAGATGGTGACCTTGAGGGGGTACTCGGGCTTGCCGGCCGCGATCCGGTCGGCGCGGCGCTTGTCGCTGTTGACCAGCAGGCGGGGGTTGTCGCTGCGCAGGGTGTTTCCGCCGATATCGCCTTCTCGAAGCCGGATGCCGCCTCACGGTGGCGCCCCAGGGACGACAACGACCGGGCGCGCTGGGCCTCCACGTAGGCCTCGTTGAGTCACCGGCCTCGGCCGAACGGTGCCTCTGGCGGCTTGGCGAGCAGCACGAGAGCTTGGTCGAAGGCGCGCTGGGCTGTCCTCTCGTCGCCGAGCAGCGCGTGTCCGTGGGCCGCGTACACCGCCCCCATGGCGTTCAACCGAGTTCCCGCGCCGGCCAAGCGCTGGGCCGCGGCGGCGAGGTCGATCGCCTCGATGGAGTCCTGCATGTCGCCGGCGAGCTGGGACTTCCGCGCCATGATGTAGGCGGTCAGCTCCTGCTCGCCGGAGGCGCTCGCCCAGTCGACGGCGCGGTCCGCCCAGTACTGGGCGGCACGGTGATCGCCGCTGTCCTGGTAGAGCCAGCTGCAGAACTCGGCGTACTCGGCCTGCACTTGCAGAAGGTCGTGCCGGTCTCGGCCGGAGGCCTCGCGGCGAAGATGCTGGATGAGGCGCACGTGCTCCTGGGCCGTGGCGACGACCTCGCGAGGCCCCAGGACGTTGTCGCACTCGACCAGCGACCTGCGGAGCAACCGCATGTTCTCGACCGGGTGGATCTCAGTGGAAAGCGCCGGCGGGACGGCCCAGGGGCCGGGTGCTGCGGATCTCTCGGAGGGTGTGACGCCCAGGACAGCGGTGCCGGCCCGCAACAGGGGCCGACGCGGCAGGCTCACGAAGACGATCCTCCCGTCGACCGTCCGGCAACCGACCCGGACGCCGCCGTCCATGACGGCCATGGACGCCACGCCGGCCCTGGTCTCCTCGGCACCGGCCGCCTCCATTTCCAGTGCCGCAGCTTGCCGGCCAGCTCCATCCGGCAGAGAAGTACCCTGCACCGGCCCCATGTTGCCGGTTGGACCGGTCCGCCCAGGAGCGTCCAGCAGGGCCTCGGAGAGTTCCTGCTGGTCAACTTTTAACAGCTCGGCGAGCTTCGGCATCTGCCACGGACGGGGCACAGCCTGACCGCGATCCCACCGGCCGGCCGTCGTCCGGTCGACCCCCATCGCGACCGCGAGGGACTCCTGCGTGTACCCCGCGCTCATGCGCAACGTGATGAACCGCTCGCGCTGTGCCCCCATCGCCCGTCCCCAAGAATGCCGGAACCCGCTTGCGCCAGAAGGTGCCAGGCCAGCGGACGCTTTGCCACACAGATGCAGCGTCAATGCAGCAATTCTGCTCTGTTCAAAGACGGTTCGCAGCGATTTCGTAGAGCTCGCCGGACACCACGGCGATACCACTGGAAGGAAGGACAAGGCATGGAGAGCACCACGCCCGCCGTTCACGACGACGAGGGCGGCCTGCTGGTCGCCGTCCGCAACATCCGAGCCGCCCGCTCCCGGGCCGACGTGCCGTCCGACAACACCGGCGGCCGATCCGACCAGAACGACACCTGAGCAGGACGCCCACGATGCCTGAGACCGCCTCGTGGGCGGTGCGCCTGGGTGGGGACCAGTTCCTCACCCAGGCGCTCCACCGCTCCTGCGCCGTGTTCCCCGCAGATGGAGCCGACACCGCTCCCCTCCTGTCCTGGGACGATCTGAACACCATCCTCGCCACCCACCGCATCGAGCCGCCCCGGCTGCGGCTCTCGCAGGACGGCCAGACCGTCCCCGTCAGCCGGTACTCGACGCCGACCACCAACCGACGCGGGGTGACCTGGAACCGGCTACACCCCGCCCAGCTGCACGCCAGGCTCGCCGAAGGTGCCTCCCTCGTCGTGGACGCGATCGACGAGATCCACCCGCCGATCCGAAGCGCAGCCGAGGACCTGGAACGCTTCGTCGGCACAACCGTGCAGACCAACGCCTACGCCTCCTGGACCGAGCAGGAGGGCTTCGGCCGGCACTGGGACGACCATGATGTCGTCGTGGTCCAGCAGTACGGGGCGAAGCGCTGGCGGTTGTGGGAGCCGACCCGGCAAGCACCCACCTTCCGCGACGTGGACTCACCGGAGGAGCCCGAAGGCGAGCCCGTCGCGGACCTCGTCCTCCACCCGGGCGACGTCCTCTACCTGCCTCGCGGTTGGTGGCACAGCGTCACCGCCGACCAGGGCACGGAGTCGCTGCACCTCACGTTCGGGCTCGTCGCCCAGACCGGTGCCGCCCTCGTGGGGTGGTTGGTGGACGAGCTGCACGAGAGCACCGTCCTGCGGATGGACGTCCCGCGCCACGCCGAGGCGGACGCGAAGGCCACCTACCAGAACGGCCTGC
This sequence comes from Kitasatospora sp. NPDC127121, assembly GCF_042677305.1. NCBI lineage: Bacteria > Bacillati > Actinomycetota > Actinomycetes > Kitasatosporales > Streptomycetaceae > Kitasatospora > Kitasatospora sp. NPDC127121. Next base: position 205,237 of record NZ_JBHXTQ010000001.1, read on the forward strand.
GGACCGCGGTGCTCACCGCACTGTCCGACCCCAACCTGATCGATCGCTGGGCACGGTCCACCGGCACCACCCACTTCGGCCGACTGGCACCGTCCCTGCCATACGTGGACACCCTTTCTGCGGACAGGGAGATCGCGGTGCGACTCACCGCCCCGCGCGCCGAACTCACCAGCAACCCGGAGGCCGGAACCGTCACCCTGTCCGCTGCCGGCACCGCGTGGGACTTCGCCGAGCGCGCCAGCCCCGCCCTGCAGATCCTGCTGACCGGGGACACCGCCAGCATCGCCGAACTCGCCGACGCCGCGGGCCTGGAGGTCAAGGACGTGGCCGGCGTCCTGACCGCCCTGGTCCAGGGCCAGGTCCTCGCCGTCGTCAAGGCCGACCGGTGAGCCCCGTTCTCGGCCTGGGGACCTACCGGGTGCGCGCTGCCGGCGACGCGGCGCGCACTGCCCTCATGGCCGGAGCCCGATGGATCGACACCGCCCCCAACTACGCCCACGGCCAGGCGCACCGTGACCTCGCCCCCGTCCTCGCCGAGCACCCGCACGCCAAGGTGACGACGAAGACCGGCTTCCACCCGGGCGGCCGCCACAGCCTCGCCCCCGTGGACGTCCGCGCCCAGACCGAGGAATCGCTCGCCGTGCTCGGCCGTGCCGACGTCGTGTTCGTCCACAATCCCGAGCGGTCGAGCCACGACCGGAACCAGCTGCACCGCGATATCAGGGCCGCGTTCGCGGTGCTGGAAGAGTTCGCGGACGTTGGCCGCATCGGGGGCTACGGCATTGCCACCTGGTCCGGCTTCACCGAGCAGGCGTTCACGGTCGCCGAGCTGGCTGGACTGGCGCGGGAGGCCGCCGGATCGACGGACCACCACCTGGCCGGTGTACAAATGCCGGTCAGCCTCGTCATGGCCGAGCCTCTCGCCCTGGCCCTCGACGGTGCTGGGCCGCTCGTCCACGCGCGCGACGCCGGAATCACCACGTTCGCGTCCGCGCCCCTGCACGGCGGTGAACTACCGGGCCTGATGACACCCGAACTGGTGAACCTCATCGCGCCGGGATCGACCCCATACACCGCCGCGTTCCAGGTCATCGGAGCGTGCCCGGCGCTGGACGTCGTCCTCACCTCGACCAGCACCCGTCAGCACTGGGACGATGCCTGGGCAGCTCTCGCCGAACCGATCCCCGACAAGCGACTCAGGACGGTGCTCGATGTCCTTTCAGCCGGATGACGACACCCGACACAACCTGACGGCAGCGCACGAAAAGGCGGCGGCCTTCCTCGGCCTCGTGTGCACCGGACCGGCGGTCTTCGGCACCTCCGGAACCACCATCGGCCGGCGAGCCGAGAGTATCTGGCTTCGGGTCTCCAGAAACAGCCGTTACCGGGCGCCCCGACCGACCGGTCAGGGAGCCCTCGGTGCGGAACAGCTCATCCCCGCCTCCGTCCCGCGACCCCGGCTCCACAACACCGCGGACTGGACCGAGACCGGCTGGTTCTACCAGGCTGACGTCTTTGACCTGGTAGGTCCCGCGGTCTCCTCCACGCCGGATCTTCGCGACGATCCTGGCCTGGACGACGGCTGGTGGAGCGCGCTGAAGGACGCGCTGGCCGGCATCGCGGAAGCACTCAGCGCGAAGATCACTCTGCGCCAGACGTGGGCCGAACAGGTCTTCCCGAAGTACCTCGGCATCCCGGCCCCGGCCGAAGTCGAGCGGACCACCGGGCACGGTGACCTCCAGTGGGCCAACCTGACCACCGGGCCGCTCAAGATCCTCGACTGGGAACGGTGGGGCCTGGTGCCGATCGGCTACGACCCCGCAGTCCTGTGGGTCAGCAGCCTCCTCGTGCCCGAGGTCGCGGACCGCGTCCGCGCGGACTTCGCCGACATCCTCGACACTCCTGCCGGACGTGTCGGTCAGCTGATCGCTCTCGCGGAGATGCTCCAGGCTGTCGATCGGGGGTACTACCCAGAACTTGCCCCTCTCCTCGCTGACCGGGCATGCGAGCTGACTGGGGTTACCCCGCCGCAGGGCACGGACCCCGGCCTCGTCAGGTAGACCATGGACCAGCAACAAAGCTAGCGAACAGGGAAGGAGTGCGCATGGACTCCATCGCGCGCCCTCCGGGCGGTCACGACGCCGAGGACATCGCGAGCGCGAAGGAGCGAGGCTGGCGCGATCTGGCGCCAATCGACGACGCCTACCAGGCGGGCGAGATCACGGTCGCCGAGTGGCACGCGGCTGTCCTGGACGTTCTCGAACCGGCCTACCTCAACGGCGACAATCCGCGGGCCCAGTCCGGCCACAGCGGCGACGAGAAACGCTGGCGAGAAGCCCGCGGCCTGCTCGTCGACCTTCTCCCGCTCCACGGCGGGACGTTCCTCGACGTCGGGTGCGCCAACGGACACCTGATGGAGAGCCTGACCGACTGGGCGGCTGAGGTAGGGATCACCATCGAGCCCTACGGAGTGGAGATCTCCACTGCCCTCGCCGACCTCGCCCGATCCCGCTGCCCGCAGTGGGCGCATCGGATCTGGACCGCCAACGCGATGGGCTGGAAGCCTCCGCATCGCTTCGACGCCGTCCGCACCGGCGTGGACTACGTGCCGGTAGACCTGCGTGGAGCGTACGTAGCCCATCTGCTGGACCATGTCGTCGCCCCGGGCGGCCGATTGATCATCGGCGTCTACAACGAGGAACGGCACCAAGTCACAACGGCAGACCTGCTGCGGTCCTGTGGCTACACCCCGGCCGGTACCACCACAAGAGACCACCGGCACCCCAAGATCCAGTACAAGGGTCTGTGGCTGGCCAACGCTTGAGCAAGCGCTTCGTTGCCGGCGCTGGGGCACGCGCCCTCCAGCGCCCTGATTGGCAGCGTGCTCTTCTCGGCAGGCCGGTACGTCGGCAAACAGCCAGCCACCGCGCGTAACGCTGGCACGGAGGCCAGAGCCTCGCCCATGTCGGTGTCGAGCTCGCCGTCTTCGTGAATACGGCAGTTGGGCCTTTGGGCCTAACGTCATCGCGCCCTGGCGGCTCGTAGCAATAGCGGGACGAGCAGCATGCACCTCCCTCGGTAGACCCCCGATCCGGTCCCGCCGTCACTCGCAGTGCGGCGCGATCCTGCTCCGCGCTGCCACCGCGCGGGAGACGCCAGGCAGCCCCCACTGGATACGTTTCGGGACGTCCCCAGAGCGTCCCGAAACGTGGTTGGAAGGCACCTGGTAGACCCGCCAGAATCGGGAGAATTCTCCGTTCTGACGGCGCAGGAGACTCTGAGTCTGGAAAACAGCACCCACTTCTGGGATCGGTTCAATCCGCGTAGCTCTCTTCCTGGACGCTATTCACCTGAAAGGCAGGTGCCCATGAAGCACGAAGCCAGGCAGACATCCCTGAAGGTGATGGACAACCGGTACTCGCCCGGTATGCGCAAATGGAACCTCCGGTTCGGTATCACGTCCCGCTGCAATATCCGCTGCAAGTACTGCCTGCCGGAGGGGAAGCAGGGAGTCATCGTTCAGCCTTCGCTGAAGGAGGCGATCGAAGTCCTGCAGGCCGGCTACGACATCGGCTTCCGGCGGGTCCACTACACCGGTGGAGAGCCGACCGTGAGGCGCGACTTCGTGGATCTGCTGCGCGCCGGCAAGGAGATCGGCTACGACCAGCAGATCGTCACGACCAACGGCTACCGCCTGCACCACTTCATCGAGGAGGCGGTCGACGCCGGCCTGACCCGGGCGATCGTCAGCATCGACACCCTGGACGAGCAGCGCAATCTGCTGATCACCCGCCGGGGCTTTCACAGTGACACCCTGCGCAGCATCGAGCGTTCGGTCGAGCTGCTGCCGACCCTGACGAAGATCTCGTGCGTGACGATGCGCGACACCCTTCACGAGCTGCCCGCCTTCATCGACTACGCCCGGGAGCTGAACAACAGCGGAGGGGCGGGCCAGCTCGCGATCAAGCTGAACCAGTTCTTCCCCTCCAACCCCGCCCAGCTCGGTGCCGAGGGCGAGGCATTCTGGAAGAACCAGTTCGTGGAGGAGCCGGCAATCCTCGCAGCGCTCGCGAAAGCAGGTGAACTGCGCCCGGTACGGCGGGAGTCGATCGAGGGCGACAACCCGAGCTACAACTACTACGAGATCGGCGACACCGGGGTGAAGGTCGCGGTGCTCGCGATGTTCTCCTGGGACTATCCGTGCGGCGGCTGCTGGAAGCTGCGGATCAGCCCGAACGGGATGACGACGGTCTGCATCAGCCAGAAGAACCCTCCTGTGCTGTGGGGGATGTCGCTGGACGAGAAGCGTGAGACGTTCAAGCGGCTGACCGGCTACCGCAACAGCGAGCAGTTCGACATCGATAACCCGAACCGCAAGCACTACCGCGACCAGCTGGGCGAGCTGCGGTTCGACAAGGTCGTCGGCGAGCAGAAGTCGATCGCGCACTTCCGCACCATCTTGACCCGTGAGGCGCTGGAAGCACGGGGTGAGATGTGACGGACCTGGAACGCCTGTGCTTCGGTACCTCGACGTTCGTGGCCGGCCGTCTGCTGCCTGGCAAGGACTCCCGGCCCGGACTGGAAGCGCTGCGTACCGCGCTGAGGGCCGGGGTGCGCATAATCCACTCCAACCCGCACCTCGGCACGCAGTGGGCGGTGCGGGAGGTGCTGGACGAGGTCGGCCCGGTTGCCGGGCTGCGCCACCTGGTCAAGGCGGAGTGCCCGCTGCGAGGGGATCTCGAAGCGCGCATCAACACGGCCATCGAGATGTCCACTGGCCAGCTGGGCATCGGCCGGATCGACGCCGTGGTGCTGCAAGTCGATCTCAAACGCACAGAGCGAACCGGACTGCTCAATGATCAGGCGGCGTTGAGGGAGTTCTACCGGTGTGGCGCCCAGGTGGCGTTCGCCTCCGGCCGGATCGACGCGGTCTACGCCTACTGCCATGGCCCTGCGGCCGTCCGCGCTGCCCTGCGGGAGGAGCCGATCACGGCCGTCGCTGCCCAGTACCACCTCGCTTCACCCTGGCCGGTCTCCCATCTGGCCCAGATCTCGCAGGCGGGCCGCGGCTTCGTCGGGATGTCGCCGCTCAACCGCGGTGCGCTGATCGACCCGCTCGCCCGCACTGGCAGCGGCAGACTCCGCCCTCTCGCCTGGGTGCTACGTGATCCGCGTGTGGAGACCATCGCCATCACCATGTCCTCACCGGAGCACGTCAACGAAGTGATCGACACCGTCCGGAACTCGCAACGCTCAAGGCACTCCGGTCCCCGCGCCGGCAGCACCGGGCTCAAGGAGGCGGTCCTGTGATTGACCTCGCCCCGCCACGAACGGCCCCCGAGAGCCACGTCCAGGCCGACAGCGTGATCTACGCCCCCAGAACCCAGCGCCCGTGCATGGGAGGCCGTGAGCGGATCGGCAGGCGCTGTTGACTCTGACTCTGGGGCTGAACTTCGGTACCCACGACGCGGCGGCGGCCATCGTTCACGACGGGACGGTGGTCGCCGCCGTTGAAGAGGAGCGCCTGAATCGGATCAAGAACACGAAGGCGTTCCCCGAGCAGGCGATCCGGGCCTGCCTGGACCTGGCCGGCGCCCACCCGCAGGACCTCGACCAGGCAGCGCTGTTCGTGGACCCGAAGCTCCACCTCCTCCTGGCACCGTCGAACCTGCGCTACGGCACGCCGGCGTCGATCGGCTCGCTGCTGTCCGACCTGGACAAGTACCGCACGCGCCGCCGGCTGCCTCACGTAGTCCGTCGCAGCGGCCTCTTACCCGGCCACCTGCCGCTCATACCCGTGCCGCACCACCGGGCGCACGCCGCCAGCTCCTACCTGACCTCCCCCTTCGATGACGCCCTGGTCGTCACGCTCGACGGCCGCGGCGAGTACGAGACCGCTGCGATCCATGACGGCACCGACGGCCGGATGACGAGGCGCCATCACATCGTCTACCCGCACTCGTTCGGATACCTGTACAGCGCCCTGACCCGGTATCTCGGCTTCCGGCCGCAGAGCGACGAGTACAAGGTGATGGGCCTGGCAGCCTACGGAGGCCCCCGGTACCTCGACCAGATCCAGCGCCTCGCCTGGCTCGACCCGCGCACCGGCCGACTGCACCTGAACCTGCGCTACTTCGACCACCACCGTCGGCCCAGCGCCCAGCGCAACCTGTTCAGCCCGGCTCTGGTCGAACTCCTCGGGCCGCCCCGGCGTACCGAGGACGAGATCACCGATCGGCACCGCGACATCGCCCGCGCCCTCCAGCACCTTCTGGAGCAGCTGGTTGGTTCCTACCTCGCCTTCGCCCAGCGCCTCGTGCCGCGACGATCGCTCTGCCTGGCCGGCGGCGTCGCGCTCAACTGCGTCGCCAACGCCACGGTGATCGCCTCGGGCCGGTTCGACCGGATCTTCATCCAGCCTGCGGCCGGCGACGCCGGCACCTCCGTCGGCGCGGCACTGGCCACCGCGGTCAGCCCGGTCCGGCGCCCGCTGCGACACGCCTTCCTCGGCCCCTCTTACGACGAGGAGACCATCCGCTCGGCCCTGGGCGGCATCCCTGCCGGACGGTACCGGGTGTGGCGCACGGCCGAGCCGCATCGGGAAGCCGCCCGGCTGCTGAGGGCGGAGAAGGTGATCGGCTGGTTCCAGGGCCGCATGGAGTTCGGACCGCGGGCGCTGGGAGCCCGCAGCATCCTCGCCTCTCCTCAGCACGCCACGACGGCTTCCCGGATCAACGCCATGATCAAACAGCGGGAGGCGTTTCGCCCGTTCGCGCCGGCTGTACTGGCAGAACGCGCCGACGACTTCTTCGCCCTGCCGTCGGCCGGCGCACTTCTCTACCCGTACATGCTGGCGACCGGCACGGTGCGCCAGCAGCAGCGGGATCGCCTTCCAGCCGTGGTCCACGTGGACGGCTCCGCCCGGGTCCAGACAGTGCACCGGGAGACAAACCCCTTGCTGTGGAACGTCACCGACGCCTATCACCAGCTCTCGGGTCTGCCCGTCGTGCTGAACACCTCGTTCAACGGCGCGGACGAGCCGATCGTCTGCACCCCGGGCGATGCGGTCGCGACCTTCCTGCGGTGCGGCCTGGACGCACTCGTGGCCGGCCCGTACGTCATCGAGGAGACCACCCGGTGAACCACCCCGGCGGCATCATCCCCGCCCCGTTACGCATAGCGGTGGAACGAGAGTTCGGCCCCGTCCTCCACGTCGAGGAGCGCCCAGGCGGCCACACCCCCGGCGTCTGCGCCGCCCTGACCCTGACCCATCGACGCGTTTTCCTCAAAGCGATAGCCGTCTGCCACCCATTCTCGAAGGACCACCAGCTGGAGGCCGGAATCAACTCCGTCCTGCCACCCGACCTCGGACCCCGGTTGCTGTGGTCCGACACCGTGGACGGCTGGCTCGCACTCGTCTTCGAGCACGTCGACGGGCGCCACCCGGATCTGAGCCCGCGCTCATCGGACATCCCGATGGTCCTGGAGAAGATCAGCATGCTGATCGACGTCCTGACCCCGAGCCCGTTCGCCGGTGCCGCTCCTATCGGCGACCACCGTGCCTACCGGGCGGTGCCAGCGGAAATCCTTGCCGGTGACACGCTGCTCCACTGCTCCCCGCGACCGGACAACCTGATCATCAACAGCGAGGTTCACGTGATCGACTGGGGCTCCAGCCGCTTGGGGGCAGGCTGGTTGGTGGCCGCGTTCATGGTGCCGCACTTCATCGTGGCCGGGCACAGCCCCCGCTGCGCCGAAGCACTCGTCCAGACCGTCCCGGCCTTCAAAGCGGCGCCGCGCGAGGCTGTCACGATCGTCGCCCGGGTCCTGGCGACCTACTGGAGCAGCCGCATCGACCACTACCCGCCTGGCGCCCTGTACGACTACCGCGTCCGGGCCGCCCACGCTGCCGGCAGCTGGGCGGATCACTGCGACACGCCGTAGACGGGCAGTTGGCCTGCGGCGGTCCCCGCCTCAGGCCGACCACGGCACGAGAATGCCCCTCACCCGTATCGGCCCAGCTCACCCTGAGCGGTCCGGACCTCAGGAGCAGCGCATGTGCCGCAACGTCCCGCCGTCCGTCCTTGCCCCTGTAGAGGATGCTGCTCGTGACGGCATCGAGCGCTTCGGCGCCGGGTGCCTGATCCGCGACCGTGGCCGGATCCTGCTCCTTCGACGGAAGCAGGGCGACTGCATGGCGGGCCTGTACGAGCTTCCGTCCGGAGGCGTGGAACCCGGTGAGAGCGTGGAGGAGGCCGCTCTGCGGGAGACCCTGGAAGAGTGCGGTCTGACGGTGACGATCACCGGCTACCTGGGCTCCGTCGACTACACCAACCGCAAGGGGCAGCGAGGCCAGCAGTACGCCTTCACCGCCACCGCGCCAAGCACCGAGCCCATCATCCTGAGCGAGCACGACGACTTCGTCTGGGCTTGGCCGAATGCCTTGCCGAACGTCTCGGACGCGGTGCGCGGGCTGATCGCGCTGGCCGAGCGGCGCTGATCAGCTTCGGCAGCCGGCCCTCACGAGAACCGGCGGCAGGGGGCTGCTGAGCTGGCACGACAGCGATCCGCACCCATCGCCATGACGTCACTCAGGGTGATCGGCCGAATCTGGACGGCGATTCTGCGTTGCTCACGGCGCCCCGGGCATTCTATCCTCTGGGCAACGCGCTGACGGAGACAAGTAGCCGCAGGGCACGCGAGCCGAGAGAGCTGCTGGCAGCTGGGAAGGCAGCCTCGCGTCCAGTGGTGAATCCCCTCCCGAGTGCGGGGAGGAACGGTCGGCTTCGGCCCAATGCCCCGCCGGTTCGCTCCCGTCATCGAGCTGTCGAGGCCGTCATCTCGGTGACGGCGAAGGCGTGGTGGCACCGCGAGTTCCCTTCTCGCCCACGCCCCCAAGGGATCACGTCGGACTCCGACTGATCGATGGGACCCGAAATGCTGGACATCACCGTGATCCGCGAGCACCCTCAGCGCATCGAACGCGCGCTGGCGAAGCGAGCCGTTCACATCGACCTCACCGCCTTCCTCGCCCTGGACGAGAACTACCGACACGGCACGACCGAGGTCGAGACGCTACGCGCCGAGCGCAAGCAGATCTCTCGCGAGATCGCGCGGCTCAACCCGGCGGACCCGGCCGCCGTCGCCAAACGCACCGAGGCAACCGAACTCGGCACCCGCCTTGCCGCACTCGAAGAGCAGCTCACCGCCCTGGCCGCCGAGCGCCAGGCGTTCCTTGACCAGCTGCCCAACCTGCCCGACGAGGACGTGCCGACCGGCGGCAAAGGGCAGAACCAGGTCGTCCGCGAGCACGGTGCCCGGCCGGACTTCGACTTCGAGCCGCAGAACCACGTCGATCTGGCCCGCCGGCTCGGGCTGATCGACTACGAGCGCGGCGTCAAGCTCGGTGGCACCGGCAACTGGGTCTACCGCGGCAACGGCGCGCTCCTCGAATGGGCGCTGCTCAACTTCTTCATCGAGACCCACGTTCAGGACGGCTACGAGCTGATCCTGCCGCCCCATCTGCTGACCTATCAGGCTGGCTACACCGCGGGACAGTTCCCCAAGTTCGCCGAGGACGTCTTCGCGCTCGAACAGGGTCCGGCCGGGCCGCAGCGGTTCCTGCTGCCGACTTCGGAGACCGCCTTGGTCAATCTGCACCGCGACGAGGTCCTGGCGGAGGCCGAACTTCCGCGCAAGTACGTCGCCTACTCGCCCTGCTACCGGCGCGAGGCCGGCAGCTACCGCGCCGCCGACCGGGGAACCCTTCGCGGCCACCAGTTCAACAAGGTCGAGATGTTCCAGTTCGCGCACCCCGACCACTCTGATGCCGCCCACGAGGAACTCCTGACCAAGGCAGCCGACTTGGTCGAGGCGCTCGGCCTTCACCACCGAATCACCCGGCTGGCTGCCGAGGACACCAGCGCGTCGATGGCCAAGACCTTCGACATCGAGGTCTGGTTGCCCAGCATCGACGGCTACGTCGAGGTGAGCTCGGTATCGAACGCCCGGGACTACCAGGCCCGGCGCGGCAACATCCGCTACCGCCCCGCGGCAGGAAAGGCCGCCTACGTGCACACCCTGAACGGCTCCGGGCTGGCGACCAGCCGCCTGGTGCCGGCCCTGCTGGAACAGCACCAGCAGCCGGACGGCACCGTGACGGTGCCGGCGGTGCTGCAGCGCTGGCTCGGCTGCAAGTCCTTGACCCCAGCAGCACCCAGGTAGTCGTACCGGCGGCAGGCCCGGGATAGCACATCCGGGCTTGCCGCGCAGGAGAGGCCACTGCCTGGGCCGCCGCTATCGGCGGTGGCCCAGGCAGTGCGTGCCCTCTTGCAGCAACCCATGGACCAGGCGCCAGACGGGGAGGCTGACACCGTGACGGAGACCTTGCCCCAGTGGGCGCGGCGGATCGCCGGGCAGGAGCTGGCGGACACTCTGCCGAGGCGGTGGTCGCACTCCCAGGGGGTTGCACGGCGAGCCGAGCAACTGGCCGCGGTCGCCGGGCCGGATGATGGCCTGCTGGTTGCCGCCGCTGTGCTCCACGATGTCGGCTACGCACCTCACCTGGCCCTGACGGGCTTTCACCCTCTGGACGGTGCAAGGTTCCTGCGGGACCAGCACGGGGCAGACGCGCGGCTCGTGCGGTTGGTGGCCAACCACTCGCTCGCCCTGCTGGAAGCTGAGGAACGCGGGCTCCGCCAGGCCCTGGAGCACGAGTTCCCGATGCTCGCTGACCAGGTGCTGGTCGACGCCCTGATCTTCTGCGACATGACCACCACCCCCGATGGAACGCCGACCGGCGCCCAGGACCGGGTAGCGGAGATCCTCGCCCGGTATGGAGCCGGCACGCTGGTGGGACGGTTCATCCAGCGCGCACAGCCCGAGATCGAGGCGGCGGTGGCCCGCACTGAACATCGGCTCGCCGCGGCGAGTCAGCCGAGGTAGGGGTATCGACCGCTGAGGTAGTGGCCGATCTGCTGGCGCATGCTCGGGTGGATGTCGTACTCGTCCAGGTCGCCCGGCCGCACCCAGCGCACACCGTCGGCCTCATCGTTGATCGTCGGGGTACCACCGACCGGGCGGCCGATGTACGCCACCTCGAACTGCTGGCGAGCCTCACCGTTGCTGCTGTAGACGACGATGTGCTCCGGATTGGAGTAGACCCCGAGGAGTCCGGTGATCTCCGCCTTGATTCCGGTCTCCTCCTCGCACTCGCGCACCGCGCAGTCGGCGGCGGACTCGCCGATGTCCTGCTTCCCGCCGGGCAGCGCCCACTGTCCGGTGTCGCGTCGGCGCTGCAGCAGGATCTCGCCGGCCTCGTTCTGCACGAGCAGGTTGCTCGCAGGGACCAACGAGTTCGCGGCCGGTGCGTCCGGATCGCCGTAGTACTCAGTCCTGCCCGCCATGAGACTGGCTCCCCTGCGCGTCGTCGGTCCACGGCCGGGCGGAGTCCCAGACCGCGTCGAAGCTCGAAGCGTAGCGGTCGAACCAGCCCAGCCCGCCGTCCTTCTGAAGGTGCAGCAGCGGGTTCGCGGACGCCGGCTGACCCCAAACGTGCGGGTTGACCAACAGGTCGTCGTCATAGCGGAACAGTGAGCTGTACAACGTGGTGTCGTGCAGGCGGATCTCGCAGCCGGGCGTGCCCAGCAGCGGCCGGTAGTAGGTCAGCGAGGCGCCGATCTTCGCTGCGAGGGCGTCGCCGATGCCCTCCTCACGTCCGCGGATCGCCACCGCGCGGCCCTGCGGGTCACCGAAGCACAGCCGGACCGTCACCCCGGCCGCCGCGCGCTGCGCCAGCATCGTGGCGATGCGCGGGTTCGACTGGGCGAAGAACGTCCCCGAGAACACCAGCACATCGATGACCTGATCTGCCTCGAGGAGCAGGGAGAGCCACATCTCCCGCGGGACGCTGGCACGATCGGGGTAGGTGGCCACGAGGCCGGCACCGGGACCGGTGACCTGTGCGGCCCGGGAACGGGGCTCCGGCCAGAGGAAGGTCTCGTCCACCTGGAGGTGGCGTGCAACGGTCCACCGGTGACGGGCATGGGGTACGCGACCGCCTAACCAACGGGTGACAGTCTTGGGGTCCACCTCGCAGACCGTCGCGAGTGCCGCAGGGGGCACACCGCGCTGGGCGAGTGCGGAGCGCAATCGCTCGTTCACAGCGGATATCCAACCGGACTGCGGCGGGACTCACAAGGACGTCTTGGGACCCATCACGGGCTTCACCATTCCCGCGCTGCGATACACACTCGACCTACGTCCCAAGTGAGTTGTCACATCGCAGGTAGATACCGAGCACTGCCGGCACCGACGCGCGCGGCCCTGGTGCTTGGCGAGCGCCTGACCGCCGGGACTAGGCACCGCTGGCCGGTGGGCCGGAAGAGTTCAGGCCCACGGTCACCACTACCGTCTCGGAGAAGAAGAAGCGCCCATTGCGGGCCGCGGCTTGCACTGCCGCGTGCCAGTCCGTCACATCGGCTGCGGTGACCGTCGTCGTGCCGCGTGCAACTGAGCCCAGCAGTGCTCTGCGCATGTCGTCCAGTCGACGTTCGGCGTGGCCCGTGAGTACCGTCGAGGCGGTCGTGAGTGTCTCGGTGCGCTGCAGGGTCAGCCCGGCGGCCGCGGCCAGGCCAGGCAGTGCGCGACCGATGCGGCCGTTCGCGTGGTCCATCCACGGTTGGCGATCGTCGGTGAAGGCGTGCCACACCCGCCGGTCCAGGTCAGCCGGTGGACCGGCCACCATGATCGAGTCGAAGTCGACGTGCGCGAGCACCAGGGCGCCTTCGACCTTGAGGAATCGAACGGCCTTGCGAACGACTGGCTCGGCCCCTGGATCACCCTCCGACGCTGCTGGCGAGCCTGGACCAACGCACCCCCACCACCCGAACTCCAAGCCCTGATTGACGCCGTTGGCACCGGCCACGCCCTTGATCTCTACTCCCCGGTTTAACAAATCACCGGTACCATGCTCGCGGCTGCGGCCGACCCGGCCGCCCGGCGGGTGGAGAGCAGCGGGCAACTCGGCGAGGAGGACGTGGGCGCCGGGTGAGGAACGCCTCGGCTGCTCTGGATCTTCTGTCGGTGAGTGTTCGCGTGTCGCTCGGCGGGGACTCGTCCGGAGTTTCCCGGGCATGGTTTCCTGGCCGAGGCAGCGAGCCGACGGTGACACGGGAGGCCAGGTGGCGGGTCCGGGCGGGTTCCCCTCGCGAGGGGTGTGGCGGCGGCCGGCATTCCGGTGGGTGGACGTGCTGGTGGTCGTGGCACTGGTCGCGTTCCTGTACGGTCTGCTGCGGCTCGCCCCGTCGCTGAACGCGCCGTTCCTGCCCAGTACGGCTCCTGACACGGTGTCGACGGACCCGGCGAACCTGCCGTACTACGCGGTGCGCTCGCTGGTGCGGATGTTCGCGGCGCTGGTGGCGTCGGTGGTGTTCACCTTCGTGTACGCCACCGCCGCGGCACGGCTTCGGCGGGCGGACAAAGTGCTGCTGCCAGTGCTGGACATCCTGCAGTCCGTGCCGGTGCTGGGCTTCCTGTCGGTGACGGTGACCGCGTTCATCGCCCTGTTCCCCGGCTCGATCCTGGGCCTGGAGTGCGCCTCGATCTTCGCGATCTTCACCGCGATGGCCTGGAACATGACCTTCGCCTTCTACTACTCCCTCGTCTCCCAGCCCAAGGAGCTGGACGAGGCCGCGCGGGTGATGCGGCTGACGAAGTGGCAGCGGTTCTGGCAGCTCGACGTGCCCTCCGGGATGATCCCGCTGGTGTGGAACGGCATGATGAGCTTCGGCGGCGCCTGGTTCTTCCTCGCCGCCTCCGAGACCATCAGCGTCCTCAACCACCGCTACGCGCTGCCCGGCATGGGGTCATACGCCGCGGCGGCCATCGCCGCCGGCGACCTGGGCCAGGTCGGCATCGCGATCGCCGTGATGGTGGTCATGGTGATGGGCGTGAACGTGCTGTTCTGGCGGCCCATGGTCGCCTGGTCGGAGCGGTTCCGGGTGGAGGAGTCGGAAGCCACCGAGCGCCCCCGCAGTCTGATGCTTGACCTGTTGCGCCGCTCAAGCGTCCCCGAACGGCTCGGGCGCCCGTTGCTGCCGATCGGCCGCGCGCTGGACCGGGCGAGCCGGCCGTTCGGGCTGGCCGAGCACCCGATCGGCGGGTCGGCGGCGCGCGAGCGGACGGGGGACGTGTTCTTCGCCGGTGCGGTCAGCGTGCTGGTGCTCTTCGGGGCCTGGAAGGCGTTCGCCTACGTCAGATCCACGGTGGGGCTCGCGGAGTTCGGACACGCGCTGGCCCTGGGAGCGGCGACCTTCAGCCGGGTCATCATCCTGATCGCGTTCGCGACGGTGGTGTGGGTGCCGATCGGCGTGTGGATCGGCATGAACCCGCGGGTGACCCGCTTCGCCCAGCCCGTGGTGCAGGTCCTGGCGAGTTTCCCGGCGAACTTCGTCTTCCCGTTCGCCACCGCCGCGTTCGTCGCGCTGGGCATCTCGCTGAACGTCGGCGCGATTCTGCTGATGGCGCTGGGCGCGCAGTGGTACATCCTGTTCAACGTGATCGCCGGCGCCTCGGCCATCCCCACCGACCTGCGCGAGGCGATGACCACCTTCCACGTCGGCGGGAGACTGAAGTGGCGCACCTTCATCCTGCCCGCGATCTTCCCCTCCTACGTCACCGGCGGGATCACGGCGGCCGGCGGAGCGTGGAACGCCTCCATCGTCGCGGAGGTCGTGACCTACGGCTCCCACACGCTGACCGCCACCGGCCTCGGCTCCTACATCACCCAGGCCACCGCCACCGGGGACTTCCCGAAGATCCTGGTCGGCATCGTGGTGATGAGCCTGTACGTCGTCGCCCTCAACCGGCTGTTCTGGCGCCGCCTCTACCGCATCGCCGAGACCCGCTACTCCCTCTGACCTTTCGTACCAGCGAGCGAGGCAGGACCCGTGACCACCGACCACCCGCGCACCCCCGGCCCCCGCCCGACCGGCGCCACGATCGTGCGGGCCGAGCGGGTGACCAAGACGTTCACCACCCCCGACGGCCGGGAGCTGCCGGTCCTGGACGACATCGGCTTCCACCTGGCGGAGGGCGAGATCGTCGCGCTGCTGGGCAAGTCCGGCTCCGGCAAGTCGACCCTGCTGCGGTGCATCGCCGGGCTGATCGCCCCGTCCTCGGGCACCGTCGCCTACCGGGGCGAGCCGCTGACCGGCGCCAACCCGGGTGTGTCGATGGTCTTCCAGTCCTTCGCCCTGCTGCCCTGGCTCACCGTGCAGCAGAACGTCGAACTGGGCCTGCACGCCCAGGGCGTCGGTGAACAGGAGCGGCGCGAGCGGGCGCTGAAGGCGATCGACCTGATCGGTCTGGACGGCTTCGAGTCCGCCTACCCCAAGGAACTGTCCGGTGGCATGCGCCAGCGCGTCGGCTTCGCCCGCGCCCTGGTCGTCGAACCGGACGCGCTGCTGATGGACGAGCCGTTCTCCGCCCTGGACGTGCTGACCGCCGAGAACCTGCGCAATGAGCTGGTCGGCCTGTGGGAAGGGCATGAGGCGCCGGTCAAGTCGATCCTGATCGTCACCCACAACATCGAGGAAGCCGTCCTGCTGGCCGACCGCATCCTCGTGCTGGCCGCCAACCCCGGCCGCATCCAGGCCGAACTGCGCGTCGACCTGCCCCGCCCCCGCAACCGCCAGGACCCGCACTTCGAATCCATCGTCGACACCGTCTACGGCATCCTCACCGGCCGGGAGGAAGCTGCCGTCGCCGCGGTAGAGCCTGCGACGACCGGTGGTGCCGAGCGGCCCGCCCCGACCCCGACCAGCGCGCCGCTGCCAGAGGTCAGCGTCGGCGGGCTGGCGGGCCTGCTGGAAATCCTCGTCGCCCGCGGCGGCGAGGACGGCCTGGCGGAGATCGCCGACGAACTCAACTTCGAGATCGACGACCTCCTGCCCCTGGTCGACGCCGCCGAACTGCTCGACCTCGCGCGCACGGACGGCCCCCGCATCCGCGTCACCGACGCCGGCCGCGAGTTCGCCGCCGCCGACATCCTCACCAGCAAGCAGCTCTTCGCCCACCACGCCGCCAGCCGCGCCCCGCTCGTGCGGGCCATCGTCCAGGCCCTGGCCGCCACCGACGATCACACCCTGCGCGAAGGGTTGTTCCTCGACCTGCTGCGGCGCGGTTTCTCCGCCGAGGACGCGCGCCGCCAGCTGGACACCGCCATCGACTGGGGCCGCTACGCCGAGCTGTTCGACTACGACTCCGGCGACGGCGAACTCACTCTGGAACCCGGCGCGCAGGACGCCCTGTAGGCGGGGTGCGTGCCTCAGTCCTTCCGGCGGGCCGCGCGTCGGCGAGCAGGCGGACCACGCCGGCGGGAAGGCTCAGGTGGCGCGCGATCCAGCCGGCGTCGTGGCCGTGGGTGGCGAACACCCACGCGGTGTAGAGCGTA
The DNA here is from genome assembly GCF_042677305.1 of Kitasatospora sp. NPDC127121. Taxonomy (NCBI): domain Bacteria; kingdom Bacillati; phylum Actinomycetota; class Actinomycetes; order Kitasatosporales; family Streptomycetaceae; genus Kitasatospora; species Kitasatospora sp. NPDC127121. Next base: position 221,690 of record NZ_JBHXTQ010000001.1, read on the forward strand.
TTGAGGCTGGGCGCGTGCGCGCTCAGCAGCAGCGGCCGGACCGCCTCCATCGGGAAGCCCTCCAGGCTGTGGGCGCTGAACCACGAATCCTGGTCCGCCTCCGCCTGCGGCACAACAGGGTGGCGTCGTCTGCGCAGCCGCTGCCACAGCACGCCGGCCACGGCAAGGCCCGCGACGCCGGCACCGAACAGCGCGCCGCCGACCACCGGCCGGTCGCAAACCGGCAGCACCACCAGCGCGACGACCTCCAGCAGGAGCAGGGCGATCACACCCAGCACCACCGCGCCCTCACCGGTTCGCGGGCGGGGTACCGCTCTCATTCGGATCACCTCTCCTTCCGATCAGTCTGCCAGGCACCCGGGGAGGCGTCGGGTCCTTGACGCGCCACTGACGCGTGGTCAGGCCAGGGCCTGGTGCTTCGTGTCGCCCTCCTCCAGGTGCCAGTGCAGGTCGCTGACGCCCCGGCTCCAGGGAGAGGCGCGAGATGACCGGCTCCAGTGCTTGGGCGACGTCGCCGTTGACGGCGACCGTGGCCCGCAGGCTGGCGACCTCGCCGCGCTCACGCCGGGCACGCAGCCCGGTCGGTGCGAGGCCCGACGCACTGAGGGCCTGCAGAAGCAACGCACGGATGTATGCCTCGGCGCCACGTTCGCACTCCAGGTGGACGGCCGCGCGCATGGTGGAGTCGGGGGCCCGCGCCCTTGAGGAAGCCCGGATCCGCTGCGTCCTGGTCGCACCCTCGAAGATGGAGCGCCCCGCCGGCGACCGGATCCTCGACGCTGCCGGTGGTCCCGTCTCTGCGGCCATGGAGATGACCGACGGCGACGTATCGGGCAGTCCCACGAGGGCATCGTCCAGGCCCGCGACGAGTGGCAGGCCGCCACCGACCGCTGCGGCGCCGTCCGGGGCTACCCGGGCAACCGCCTTCCCGCCCCGGAGCTCCCCGGCACCCCCCTCACGCCCCGCGGCCGCACCCGCTGACCCGCGCGTTCGACGGGTACGGAGTCGCTGCGTGCCTTGGCTGCGGGACAACCCTCAGCGAGTTCGGCCACCTCACCGTCCGGCCGGTTCGTCCTCACGCCCCCGGCGGTCGGCCGGGGGCGTGAGGACGCCAACTCCGCCCTCACTCGGCAGCACCCGACACGTGATGCGCGAACTCGCCAGCCCCACCCCCCTCTCCCAGCCAGGTGCCCCCAACACCTGTCGCGCGCGGTCGGCAGTCGGACCATCACCCCACGTCAGAGCAGCCGGTAGGCGATCTCGGTCGACGGCCCGTCCGCCCGGCCCCGGAACCACTTGCGACACACCAGAACAACACACCCCACGCCTCGCCGAAAGTCCGGATGGAAATGACCGAGAACAAGTAAGGTCGAGGCTTGTTCGATTGACCCTCACAAAGGCGGTCTGGATACTGATCGAGCACGACGCAACCGAAACTCGTTGCGAAGCGAACTCCGATTCGAAATTTCATCCGGCTGAGGAGAATCCATGATCTCGAAAGCGAAGAAGGTCGTGAGCTCGTTGGCGATGGCCTTCGCCGCGGCGGCCACGCTCACCGTGGCCGTACCGTCCGGCAACGCCTTCGCCATCGACCACGTCCAGTGCGACGGGAGCCGCAATGACTTCCTGAAGATCTGGTCGCACCTCGACGGCCGTGACAGCGTCGACTGCTACGCGAACGGGGGGACGATCGGCTTCGGCGGGTGGTGGATCGACCGGATCTCCACGGGGAACAACGACCTGGTCTACTCCGACGCCAACGGCGACTCGGTGAGGGTCAACCGCTGGACCGACATCACGTACCCGAACCGCCCGCCGAGGGTCAACTCCATCCAAATCCTCTGACGAACCGGCGGAGCGAGACCCGAACGGAAATTCGCCCGGCCGCATCACCGCAAGTCCCCGCAGCGCTTTGATCGCCGTCGAATTTTCTGTGACGTGAATTCGCTCAATTCCGGTCCACCGGCGCCGGCCATGCCCTCCAGGGGCTGGCCGGCGCCGGCATGTGGTGTCACGGCTGCCCGCCGAGCCCCGACTTCCGCACCCCGAAGGGGGAACCCCAGGTGTTCCACAGAGCCCATCCTTCGGGCCTGTCCTCGACCCCGAGGCACGAGCACACCTCCTCGTAGCTCTCGGGCAGCAACGGAGGTCTCGGAAACCGGGTGCGACAGCACGGCCCCGCCTGGCTTCACCGAGGCGGTGGCGTGAGCGGTGCCGCCGCCGGACGTGGCGAGGCCGGTGCCGTCCGGGAGCGGTGGCTTCCGGACGGCACCGGCCTCGTGGGGGCGAGCAGGTCTACCGGCGGCGGCTCGGCGGTACCGGGTTGAGCTTGGCGGTGAGCGCCGAGAGGAAGGTCGGGAGCCTGTCGACCATGGCCTTGGGGACCGGGGTGGTCTGGACGGTGTCCCGCCGCACGTCCTGGAGGACGAGGGTGTAGGCGCCGTTCTCCTCGACGAGTTCGGCGGCGTAGAGCAGTGTTCCCGTTGAGGTTTCCATCAGGGGCCCTGGCTAGGCTCGGGTGTCGTTGAGCCAGGCGGTCCACGCCGCAGTGGCCTGCTCGTCGGCGCCCTCGGCGAACAGGTGGTGGCCGAGCCAGATCGGCACGTTCCAGGTGCTGCCGTTGAAGAACCGGTAGAGCGCGTCCGGGCCGCGCAGACCGACGAAGTCGGTGCTGAGCCAGTCCACGACCACCTCCTCCGGACGGCCGTCCGCATCCGGGAGGTCGAGCGACAGCCGGTCGCCGACGGTCGCGTCGTCGGCGAGGCCGAGGCGGCGGCGCAGCACGGCGAAATCGGCCGGGTCGGCGGTGGGTTCGGGGCGCTGGGCCCTGACGTAGACGGCGGGGCGGCCGGCGAAGTGGCGCAGGTACTCGGCGAGGCCGTGCTGGTAGAAGTCGACGTACTTCTCGGCCACGTCCGACTTGGCGTCCCACCCCCAGGCCTCGTCGACGATGCCCGTGTGCACCCAGTGGATCCCCATCCGCAGGCGGCTCGTTCCGCCGTCGGCGGGCTCGATGCGGTAGCTGAGCGTGTTGGAGAAGCCGCCGTCCTGGGTTGCCCGGACGGCGAAGTGCCGCGGCGGCTCCCACGCCACGACGGTGGAGTCGCCCCGGGTGGCCTTTCCGCCGACGCGCGGCTCGACCTCCATCGGGTACAGCCAGCCCAGGTTGCCGGCGCCGGTGGCGACCGCGTCCCAGACCTGCTCGGGTGTGGCGGGCAGGTCCTGTTCCCGGCGGACCTCGAACTCTCGGGCCATGGTCGGTGCTCCTTCGTCCTCGTTCATGGGTCAGTAGGTGAGCGGGAGGGCGCTCAGGCGCCGTTGCAGCGGGTTGGGCCGCCAATCGAGCACAGCGCCGTCGGCCAGCCGCAGCTCGGGCAGCCGGCGGACCAGCGTGCCGACGGCCACCTCCGCCTGGAGCCTGGCGAGCGGGCCGCCGAGGCAGAAGTGCGGGCCGTGGCCGAAGCTCAGGTGCCGGTTGCCGGGGCGGGTCAGGTCGAGCCGGTCGGGGTCCTCGAAGCGCTCGGGATCGCGGTTGGTCGCGCCGAGGAACAGGTACACCAGCTCGCCCTCGCGCAGTAGTTGCCCGCCGATCTCCAGGTCCTGCGCGACGACCCGGACGATCGCCTGGGTCACCGTGTCGTAGCGGGCCAGTTCCTCGACGGCGCCGCAGACCAGCCCCGGATCCGCGCGCAGCCGGGCCAGCTGGTCGGGGTGGCGCAGCAGGGCGAGCATGCCGTTGCCGACCAGGTGGGTGGTGGTCTCGCCGCCGGCGGTGATCAGGACGAAACAGGTGGACAGCAGTTCGGAGTCGGTGAGCCGGTCGTCCTGCGTCTGGGTGGCGACCAGGGCGCTGATCAGGTCGTCACCTGGCTCGGACCGGCGCCGGCGGACGAGCCGGGCGAGGTACTCCTCGTACTGCCCGATCGCCTCCTCGGACTTGTCGATGTCCTCGCCCAGCCGGCCGAAGCGGCGGAACCAGGTCTCGACCTGCGGACGGTCCTCGGGCGGGATGCCGAAGAGCTCGCAGACCACGGACATCGGGAACGGGGAGGCGACCGCCTCGATCAGGTCCATGGTGGGCCCGGCCGCGACCGCCTCGTCGATGAGCCGGTCGACGATCCGCTGGACGCCGTCGCGCAGGGCTTCGACGCGCCGGGCGGTGAAGGCGCGGTTGGCCAGCTTGCGCAGCCGGGCGTGGTCCGGCGGGTCGGTGTTGGACATCACCCGGCCGAGCCGGTCGGAGAGCCTGCTGAGGGCCTTCAGGTCGCCGCCCAGGCCGCCGAGGGCGCGGGTCATCCGGTCCCGGTCGTTGGACAGCCGCAGGTCGCTGAGGGCGGCCTCGACGTCGGCGTACCGGGTGAGGTACCAGATGCCCTGGGCGCTGCGGTGCACAGGGCTCTCGCGCCGCATGCGGGCGTAGCACGGGTACGGGTCCCGCCGGGCCTCGGGGGTGAGCAGGTCGGCGGCGAGGTCGTGGAGCGGGGCGAGGCCCGCCGTGGGGCGGGCCTCGTCCGTGGTGTCGGTCAGGTTCACTACGGGCCGCGCTACCGCTGGGCTTCCATGGCGTCGGCGAGGCTCCTGGGCCGCATGTCGGTCCAGGACTTCTCGACGTACTCCAGGCAGGCGGCGTTGGTGTCGGGGCCGTGGGCGACGGTCCAGCCCTCGGGGATGTCCGCGAACTGCGGCCACAGCGAGTGCTGGTTCTCGTCGTTGACGAGCACGAGGAAGGTGCCGTCCTCGTCGTCGAAGGGGTTGGTCATGGGTCAGTCCTCCTGGTGGGAAAGGGTGGTGGTGCCGTCGGCGCCATCGGTGGCCTCGGCACCATCGGTGTCACCAGTGGCCTCGGTGATCCTGGCGGCCAGGATCGGCCCGATCTGCGCCAGCGAGCCGGCTTGGGTCATCCGGTCGTGCCGGGTGGTGATCTCGTGCGATTCGATCCGGCCGGTGACGTAGGGGCGCCAGGTCTCGGGCCCGGCGTCGTCCTCGGCCCGGTCGATCGTGGAGTTGAAGAGCAGCAGGTCTCCGTCGAAGCCGCCGGGGACGAAGTCGACCGACAGCTTCGCGTTGTTGATCATGATTTCGACGATCACCTCGACCTGCCGCTCGTTCAGGCCGGCCAGCGCACTGCCCCGCCGGTTCAGCACCTCGGCGACCTCGGCGTAGGTGATCTCCCGCTCGCCCAGTTCGTCCGGGTCGACGTCGAGCACACCGACGAGCACGTCCCGCACGGTGGGCACCGGAGCCACCTCGAACTGCACGTCCTTCACCGGGTAGGCGTCGAGGATCGCCAGCAGTGCGGTCCGCTCGCCGCGCGACTGCAGCTCGCAGGCGATCGCGTGGGCGATCAGCCCACCGGCGGACCAGCCGAGCAGCAGGTACGGGCCCTCCGACTGGATCTTCTGGATCTGGTCGGCGTAGTCGGCCGCCATCTCCTCGTAGGACGTCGGCAGGGTTTCGGGCCGGCCGAGGCCGCGCGCCTGGATGGCGTAGACCGGGTGCTGCGGGCGGAGGTGGTTCAGCAGTCCGCTGTACGACCAGCTGATGCCGCCGCCGGGGTGGATGCAGAACAGCGGTGTGCCGGTCCCGGTCGAACGCAGCGGCAGCACCACGTCCAACGCGTCGTCGGGATCGTCCATGAGCAGACGCTCGGTGAGACCGGCCACGGTCGGCGCCTCGAACAGCATGCGCAGGCCCAACTCCAGACCGAGGGTCTCGCGGACCCGCGAGGCCAGGCGGGCGGCCAGCAGCGAGTGCCCGCCGAGGTCGAAGAAGTTGTCGTCGATGCTCACCTGCTCCCGGCCGAGGACCTCGGCGAAGAGGCCGCACAGCAGTTGCTCCTGCGGCGTCCGGGGGCCGCGCCCGGCGGCCGAGGCCCCGTACTCGGGGGCCGGCAGCGCGGCCCGGTCGAGCTTGCCGTTGGCGGTCAGCGGCAGCGCGTCCACGGTGACGAACGCCGCCGGCACCATGTAGTCCGGCAGTTCGCGGCGCAGCCGGCCGGACAGCTCCCCAGCCTCGGGCGCGCCCTCGGGGGCGGGCACCAGGTAGGCGACCAGGCGCTTGTCGCCCGGCCGGTCCTCCCGGGCGACCACCGCCGCCTGGGCGATGCCCGGGCAGCCCGCCAGGGCCGCCTCGATCTCTCCGGGCTCGATCCGCAGGCCGCGCAGCTTGACCTGGTGGTCGGCGCGTCCGGCGAACTCCAGCGCGCCGTCGGCGCGCCACCACGCCAGGTCGCCGGTGCGGTACATCCGGCTCCCGGGCGGACCGTAGGGGTCTGCGGTGAAGCGCTCCGCCGTCAGGCCGGCCCGTCCGAGGTAGCCGCGGGCCACGCCCGTCCCCGCGAGGTACAGCTCGCCGACCATGCCGGTCGGCACCGGGCGCAGCCTGTCGTCGAGCACGTAGGCGCGCATGTTCGCCATCGGCCGGCCGATCGGCACGGTCGCGGCGTGTTCGGGCAGGACGCCCACCGGGTGGCAGGTGGCCAGGGTGGTGGCCTCGGTGGGCCCGTAGCCGTTGACCACCTCGATGCCGGGGCATGCCGTCAGCACCCTGGCGACGGCGGCCGGGGAGACCACGTCGCCGCCGGTCCACACTTCGCGCACCCCGGCGAGCAGGCCCGGGCGCTCCTCGGCGACCAGGCGGAACAGTCCGGCCGTGAGCCACAGTCCGGTCACCCCGTGCGAGGTGATCGTGTGCTGGAGCAGGTCGAGGTCGAGTTGCTCCGGCGGTGCGACCACGACCCGGCCGCCGTTGAGCAGCGGCACCCACAGCTCGTAGGTGGAGAGGTCGAAGGCCGTCGGGGAGTGCATCAGCACCCGCTCGTGTCCACCGCCGTGGAACTCGGGGGTCAGCGCGTGGCCCACCACGTCATGGTGGGTGACGGCCACGCCCTTCGGTCGACCGGTCGAGCCGGAGGTGTACATGATGTACGCCAACTGCCCTGGTTCACAGCGAACTTCGACGCCGGAGGGATCGGCGGCCTCGGACTGCACCAGCGCGGTGAGCACCTCCTGGGTGAGCACCAGGGCGGCCCCGCTCTCCCGCAGGATCAGGTCGATCCGGGAGGAGGGGAAGCGCGAGTCCAGCGGCACGTAGGCACCGCCGGCCTTGATGATCGCCAGGATCGCCACGACCAGCTCCGCCGAGCGCTCCAGCAGCACCGCGACCGGGGTCTCCGGCCGTACGCCCTGGCGGATCAGCGCCCGCGCCAAGCGGTTGGCCCGCTGGTCGAGCTCCGCGTAGGTCAGTTCGGTGCCGCCGGCCACGACCGCGACCGCCTCCGGGGTGGCTCGCACCTGGCGGGCGAACAGCTCCGGCACCGCGGCCTCGGGCAGCTCGGCCGCGGCACCGTTGGACCCGGCGAGCAGTCGGCGGCGTTCCTCGACGGGCATGATGTCGATCCGGCTGATCGGCCGGTCGGGGTCGGCGACCGCCGCGCGCAGCAGACGGGCCAAGCGCTCGAACAGCAGCTCCACGGTGGGCGCGTCGAACAGGTCGGTGGCGTACTCCACCGCACCGACCAGGCCGTCGGGGGTGCCGTCCGGGCGGAACTGCTCGGCCAGGCTGAACGTCAGGTCGACCCGGGACGTGCCGGTGGGCGCCTCCAGGTGGCCGGTCTCCAGCCCCGGCAGCGCGAACTCGCCGACCGGTGCGTTCTGCAGGGCCAGCATGATCTGGAACAGCGGGTGGTGGGCCAGCGACCGCGCGGGGTTGACCACCTCGACCAGGTACTCGAACGGCACGTCCTGGTGGTCGTACGCGGTGAGCGCCTTCTGCCGCACCCGGCCGAGCAGTTCGGCGAAGCCCGGGTCCCCGCCGGTGTCGGTGCGCAGCACCAGGGTGTTGACGAAGAAGCCGACGAGGTCGTCCAGCGCCTGGTCGGTACGGCCGGCGATGGGGCTGCCGATCGGGATGTCGGTGCCGGCGCCGAGCCGGGTGAGCAGGGCGGCGAGGCCGGCCTGGAGCACCATGAACATGCTGGCGCCATGCACGGCGGCCAGGTCCCGCAGGTCCTGGTGCAGGTCGACGTCCAACCGGACCACGACCCGGTCGCCCCGCTGCGACGCCACCGGCGGCCGCGGCCGGTCGGCGGGCAGTTGGAGCTGCTGCGGGACGCCGGCCAGCTCCTCCTTCCAGTAGGCCAGTTGCCGGGCGAACAGGCTGTCCGGGTCGGCGGCGTCACCGAGCAGGTCGCGCTGCCACAGGGTGTAGTCGGCGTACTGAACCGGCAACGGGGACCACTGCGGGGCCTCGCCCCGGCAGCGGGCCGCGTAGGCCGCGGCGAGGTCACCCGAGAGCGGGCCCATCGACCAGCCGTCGGCGGCAATATGGTGCACCACGACCAGCAGCACGTGCCGGTCGGGGGCGAGGGCATACAGCACCGCCCGGACCGGCGGCTCCGCCGCGAGGTCGAAGCCGCACTGCGCCGTCTCCGCCAGGCGCTCCGCCAACCGGCTCTCGTCGAGCTCGACCACCGGCAGTGCGGGGTGCGCCTGCGCGGCGCTCAGCACGACCTGGTGGGGCACGCCGTCCGTCTCGCGGAAGACCGTCCGCAGGCTCTCGTGCCGGGCGACCACGTCCGCGAGCGCGGCGTGCAGGGCCGGGCGGTCGAGCTCACCGGTCAGGATCAGCGCGAGCGGCATGTTGTAGGTGGCGCTCGGCCCGTCCATCCGGTGCAGGAACCACAGGCGGCGCTGGGCGAAGGACAGCGGAACCCGGTCGGGGCGCGGCTGGGCGGTCAGCGCGGGCCGGGCCGTTCCGGAGCCGTCGAGGCGGGCCGCCAGGGCGGCCACGGTCGGGGTCTCGAACAGGGTCCTGACCTCCAGCTCCGCGCCGAGGGTCGCCCGGACCCTGGAGGCGAGCCGGGTCGCCAGTAGCGAGTGCCCGCCCAGGTCGAAGAAGCTGTCGTCGACGCCGACCTGTGCCAGCCCGAGCACTTCGGCGAAGAGCTCGGCGAGGAGCTGCTCCTGCGGGGTGCGCGGCGCCCGTCCGACCGCGACCGGGCCGAGGTCGGGGGCGGGCAGCGCGCGGCGGTCGAGCTTGCCGTTGGCCGTCAGGGGCAGCGCCTCCAGCGCCACCAACGCCGACGGGACCAGGTAGTCGGGCAGCCGCCCCCGCAGCCAGTCACGGAGTTCGCCGATGAGGGCACCGGTACCCCGGCTGCCGGTCGGGCGGTTGGTCAGCGCCGCCAGCGGCCTGCCGGTGGTCCCGGCCGGCCGGTACGGCTCGACCGGGGAGCCGTGAAGCCCCTGCGGGTCTGTGAAGACGACATTCACGGCGTCCGCCGCGGTGGCCGACCAGGTGATGGACACCGAGCGGCCGAACTCCGACCCGAGGGCGTGGAAATCCTCCGGGTCAGGGAGGTCGCCGTCCTCCGGGGCGTGCAACCGTTCCAGCAGTTCGGCGAGCGAGCCGTCCCCGCTCTGTACTGCCCTGGCCAGAGCCGCTTCCCGCGCCACGCGGCGGTTCGGCACCCCGGTGATCCGCAGCACGTCGGCGGGCGGCTGGGCGAGCAGCTCGCGCAGTTCGGCCGGCCCGGCGACCTGCTGCCCCCACGCCAGCTCGACCGACCGGTCCGGGCCCGCCGGGGTGACCGGTGGCTTGCGCAGGGTGACGTCGTAGCGGTAGCGGGTCAGCTCGTTGTGGTGGCGGCCCCGCTTGACCTCCACGGTCACCGCGCCGATGCCGGCGCCTGCATCGGCGCCGCTCTCGCGGTCGCGGTCGCGCAGGACGGTGAAGAAGTCCGGGTCGACCAGGAGTTCCTTCTCCACCAGCAGGGACTGCTCCACCGCGCGCCGCACCGCGGTGAAGTCGGCGCCGTCGGCGGCCCGGTGCAGTTGGACGGCGGTGGCCAGCGGGCGCAGCAGTCGCAGGTTGCGGATGTCGCCGACGAAGAGTGCGCCGCCGGGGGTGAGCAGTTGCATCAGTTTCCCGATGACGTCGGTGAGGTAGTCGGCGGAGGGGAAGTACTGCACGACCGAGTTGATGACGATGGTGTCGAAGTGCCCGGCGGGCAGGCCGTCGGTGTCGTGTGCCGGGCGGGTGTGGAGGACGACGCGGTCGGCCAGTTGCTCCTGTCGGGCGATCTGGGCGGCCAGCGCGTCGATCGCGGTGGCGGAGAAGTCGGTCGCCCAGTAGGTGTCGCAGTGCGGTGCGATCTGTGAGAGGAGCAGGCCGGTGCCGACGCCGATCTCCAGCACCCGGCGGGGGCGCAGGGCCAGGATGCGGGCCACGGTGGCGTCGCGCCATTCCCGCATCTGTTCGACGGGGATCGGGCTCGCGTCGTAACTGCTGTTCCAGCCGACGAAGTTCTGGCCGAAGGCGGTTTCCTCGGGGGTGATGGGCAGGGCGTCGTAGATGTCCCGCCACTCGCCCACGTGGTCGGCTTCGCGGCTGTCGTCGCGGCCGGTGTCCCGGCGCGGGACGACGTAGCCGATGAGCCGGTCGTCCTGGGCGAGGACGGCGGCCCGGGCGACGGCAGGGTGCTCGGCCAGGGCCGTCTCGATCTCGCCGGGCTCGACCCGGAAGCCGCGCACCTTCACCTGGTCGTCGGCCCGGCCGACGTACTCCAACTGCCCGTCGCCCAGCCAGCGCACCACGTCCCCGGTGCGGTACATCCTCCCTCCTTGCCCGCCACCGGGCAGGAGGGGCCCAGAACCGCCCGCCTCGAACGGGCAGGCGACGAAGCGCCCGGCCGTCAGGGACGGCCGGTTCAGGTAGCCGCGCGCCAGGCCCGCGCCGGCGACGTACAGCTCGCCGGGGACGCCGGGCGGCACCGGCCGCAGCCGCTCGTCCAGCACGTACACCCGGGCGTTGGCGATCGGCCGGCCGATCGGCGGCACGCCGGTGCCCGCCGCCAGCGGGGCGCTCATCGTCGCGCACACCGTCGTCTCCGTCGGCCCGTACGCGTTGACCATCCGCCGCCCCGGCGCCCAGCGCGCCACCAGCTCCGGCGGGCAGGCCTCCCCCGCCACCACCAGGGTCGACACCGTCACCGCGCCCTCCGACAGGGCCGCCAGGACGGACGGGGGCACGGTCACGTGGGTCACCGCGAGCCCCGGGTCCGTCAGCGCGGCGACCGGCTCCGCCGCCGGAGGCAGCACCAGGGCCGCACCGCACAGCAGCGCGGTGAAGATCTCCGACACCGAGGCGTCGAAGCTGGGCGAGGCGAACTGCAGCACCCGACTGTCGGAGTCGATCGCGAACCGCTCGATCTGGGCGGCGACCAGACTGGCCACGCCGCCGTGGGCGACCACGACGCCCTTGGGGCGCCCGGTCGAACCCGAGGTGTAGATCACGTACGCCGGATGCCGGACATCGAGGGCCACCTCCGGATCGGTCTCCGGCCAGTCGCCCTCGACCACCGCGGCCGGGTCGTCGATCATCAGCGCCGGACGGGCGTCCGCCAACATGAACTCGATCCGTGACTGCGGGTACGCCGGATCCACCGGCAGATACGCCGCCCCGGCCTTCAGGACACCCAGGACCGCCACCACCGACTCCACCGAACGCGGCAAGGCCACGGCCACGACCTGCTCCGGACCCACGCTCCGGGCGATCAACGCATGCGCGAACCGGTTCGCCCTGGCGTTCAACTCCTGGTACGTCAACTGGACGTCGCCGCAGACGAGGGAGACCTCGGCCGGCGTCGCCGCCACCTGCGCCGCGAACGCCTGCGGCACCGGCACGGCGGCCACCTCACGGTCAGTCGCGTTGCCCCGCTCCAGCAGCCGAATCCGCTCGTCGGAGTCGAGGAGGTCGATCCCCCCGATCGCCCGGTCAGGATCGGCGGTGACCGCCTCCAGCAGGAGCGTCCAGCGCCGCACGAGGGCCTCGACCGTCGAACGGTCGAACAGGTCAGTGGCGTACTCCGCCGCGCCGGCGATCCCAGCCGGTTCCCCGGCCGGACCGAATTGCTCGACGAGGCTCACCCCGAGGTCGAACTTGGCGGTTCCGGTGGCCACCGCGTAGGTGGCGACCTCCAGGCCGGGCAGCGAGAACCGGCCCATCGGGGCGTTCTGCACGGCCAGGATCGTCTGGAACAACGGGTGGTGGGACAGCGACCGGGATGGGTTCAGCACCTCCACCAGGTGCTCGAACGGCACGTCCTGGTGGGCGTACGCCGACAGTGAGGTCTCCCGCACCCGCCCGAGCAGTTCGGTGAAGCTCGGATCACCGCTCGTGTCCGTCCGCAGCACCAGCGTGTTCACGAAGAACCCGACCAGCTCGTCCAGCGCCTCGTCCGTGCGCCCCGCGATCGGACTCCCGATCGGGATGTCCGTCCCCGCCCCCAGCCGCGTGTACAACGCTGCCAGCGCCGCCTGCAGCACCATGAACAGACTGGTGCCGGTGTTCCGCGCCAACTCGGTCAGAGCGGCGTGCAGTTCGGGGCTCAGCTCCAGACCGACGTGGTCTCCGTGCCAACCGGTGACGGCCGGCCGGGGCCGGTCGGCGGGCAGCTGGATCAGCTCCGGCAGGTCGGACAGCTGGCGCTTCCAGTAGTCGAGCTGCTCGGCGAACCGGCTCTGCGGGTCGGCGGCGTCGCCGAGCAGGTCGCGCTGCCACAGCGTGTAGTCGGCGTACTGGACCGGGAGGGCCGCCCGGCTCGACGTCCGGCCCTCGCAGCGGGCCGCGTACGCCTCGGCCAGGTCACGGGCCAGCGGGCCGGTGGACCAGCCGTCACCGGCGATGTGGTGCATGACCAGCAGCAGCACGTGCTCGTCCGGCGCCAGCTCGAACAGCTCCGCCCGCAGCGGCGGCTCCGCCGCCAAATCGAAGGGCCGCCGGGCGAACTCGGCGAGCCGGTCGTGCAGTTCGTCCTGTGAGACCTCGGTCAGCCCGGCCCGGAGCCGGGCCTCGGTCGGGTCCAGGACCCGCTGGCACGGGACGCCGTCGACCTCCGGGAACACCGTCCGCAGGCTCTCGTGCCGGGCCACCACGTCGGCCAGCGCCTCGTCCAGCGCCGCCCGGTCGAGCGTTCCGGTCAGCCGCAGCGCCAGCGGGATGTGGTAGGTAGCGGCGCTGCCGTCCATGCGGTGCATGAACCAGAGCCGACGCTGGGCGAAGGACAGCGGCACCGCCTCCGGCCGCTCGTGAACGGTCAGCGCCGGACGGACACGGCTGGCCCCGGCCAGTGCCTCGGCCAGCCCCGCAGCGGTGGGCGCCTGGAAGAGCGCGCGCAGCCCGAGCTCCACACCGAGCACCGAGCGCACCCGCGCGGTCAGCCGGGTGGCGAGCAGGGAGTGCCCGCCCAGGTCGAAGAAGTCGTCGTCGACACCGACCTGCGCCCGGCCCAACACCTCGGCGAACAGCTCGCAGAGGATCTGCTCCTGCGGCGTGCGCGGCTCCCGGCCGACCTCGGCCGAACCGAGGTCGGGAGCGGGCAGCGCGGCGCGGTCCAACTTGCCGTTGGGCGTCAGCGGCAGCACGTCCAGCACCGTGAACACGGCCGGCACCAGGTAGTCCGGCAGCCGGTCGCGCAGGTGCGCCGCCAGCTCCACCGGACGGACGGCCACGTCGGGACGGGCCGCCACGTAGCCGACGAGCCGGTCCTCCCGGGCCACGACGGCGACCTGGGCGACCCCGGGATGCTCGGCCAGGGCGGCCTCGACCTCGCCGAGTTCGACGCGGAAGCCGCGCACCTTCACCTGCTGGTCCGCCCGGCCGACGTACTCCAACTCGCCGTCGGCCCGGCGGCGCACCACGTCCCCGGTGCGGTACATCCTCTCGCCGACCGCGCCGAACGGGCAGGCGACGAACCGACCCGCCGTCAGGGACGGCCGGTTCAGGTACCCGCGCGCCAGCCCCGGCCCCGCAACGTACAACTCCCCCGCGACGCCCGGCGGCACCAGGCGCAGCCGCTCGTCCAACACGTACACCCGGAAGCCCGCGACCGGCTGGCCGATCGGCGGCACGCCAGTGCCCGCCGCCAGCGGGGCGCTCATCGTCGCGCACACCGTCGTCTCCGTCGGGCCGTACGCGTTGACCATCCGGCGCCCCGGGGCCCAGCGCGCCACCAGCTCCGGCGGGCAGGCCTCGCCCGCCACCACCAGGGTGCCGGCCGCGAGGTCGGCGCCGTCCAGCGCGGCCAGGGCCGAGGGCGGCAGGGTCACATGGGTGACGTCGAGCCGGCGGTCCGTCAGGGCCTCCAGCGGGGCCTCGGACGGGGCGAGCACGAGGGTGGCGCCGGTCAGCAGGGCGCTGCACAGGTCCCAGAACGACGCGTCGAAGCTGGGCGAGGCGAACTGGAGGACGCGGCTGCCCGGCTCCAGGCCGAGCCGCTCGACCTGCGCCGCCACCAGGCCCGACACCCCGGTGTGGCTCACCACGACGCCCTTGGGGCGGCCGGTCGAACCCGAGGTGTAGATCACGTAGGCCGGGTGCCGGACATCGAGCGCGACCACCGGATCCGTGTCCGGCCGGCCTCCGTCGCCCACCATCGCCGGGTCGTCGACCACCACCGAAGGACGGGCGTCCGCCAACATGAAGTCGATCCGCGCCCGCGGGTACGCCGGATCCACCGGCAGGTACGCCGCCCCGGCCTTCAGCACGCCCAGGACCGCCACCACCGACTCCACCGAGCGCGGCAACGCCACCGCCACCACCTGCTCAGGACCCACCCCCCGCGCGATCAACGCATGCGCGAACCGGTTCGCCCGAACGTTCAACTCCCGGTACGTCAACTCCGCATCACCGCACACCAGCGCGACCGCGTCCGGCACCGCCGCCACCTGCGCGGCGAACAGTTCCGGCAGGCTCACCCCTGCCGCCCCGCCCTCGACGGCGGGCAGCAGCTCGCGGCGCTCCTCGGCCGACAGCAGCTCGATCCCGCCGATCGGCTGGTCGGGCGCGGCGGCGACCGCGGCCAGCAGCCTGGTCCACCGGTCGGCCAGGGCCTCGACCGTCGAACGGTCGAACAGGTCGGTGCTGTACTCGACCGCACCGCTGAGCCCGGCCGGCGCGCCGTCGGGCCCGTGCTCCTCCGCGAACCCGAAGGTCAGGTCGAGCCGCGCGGTCCCGGTGAGCACGCTCACCCCGGAGACCTGGAGGCCCGGCAGCTCGAAGTCACCGCCCGGCGCGTTCTGCACGACCAGCCCGGTCTGGTACAGCGGGTGGTGGGAGAGCGAACGGGACGGGTTCAGCGCCTCCACCAGGTGCTCGAACGGCACGTCCTGGTGCGAGTACGCCGACAGCGCCGTCTCCCGCACCCGGCCCAGCAGCTCAGCGAAGCTCGGGTCGCCGCTGGTGTCCGTCCGCAGCACCAGGGTGTTGATGAAGAACCCGACCAACTCGTCCAGCGCCTCGTCCGTCCGGCCCGCGATCGGGCTGCCGATCGGGATGTCCGTGCCCGCGCCCAGCCGCGTGTACAGCGCCGCGAGCGCGGCCTGCAGCACCATGAACAGGGTCGCACCCGAGCGCCGCGCCAACTCCACCAGCGCCGCGTGCAGTTCGGTGTCGATCCGGAGCTCCAGCAGGTCGCCGCCGTACGACATGGTGGCCGGGCGCGGCCGGGCGGCAGGCAGCTGCAGCTGCTCGGGCAGCCCGGCCAGCGCCTCCTTCCAATAGGCGACCTGGCGGCCGAACACGCTGTCGGCGTCGTGCTCGTCGCCCAGGATCTCGTGCTGCCACAGGGTGTAGTCGCCGTACGTCACCGGCAGCGGCGGCCAGGCCGGCGCCCCGCCGCCCCGCCGGGCGGTGTAGGCGGTGGCCAGGTCACGGGCCAGCGGGCCCATGGACCAGCCGTCCCCGACGATGTGGTGCATCACCAGCAGCAGCACGTGCTCGTCCGCCGAGAGTTCGAACAGCTCAGCCCGCAGCGGCACTTCCGCGGTCAGGTCGAAGCCGCGCACCGCCGCCTCGCGCAGCAGCCCCGGCAGCTCCGCCTCGCCGGCCGCGCGTACGCTCAGCGGGACGGCGACCTCGGTGCTGTCCAGCACCCGCTGGTACGGGATTCCGGCGGTGTGCGGGAAGACCGTGCGCAGGGTTTCGTGCCGGGCGACCACGTCCGCGAGCGCTGCGCTCAGCGCGGCCCGGTCGAGATCTCCGGACAGCCGCAGGGCCAGCGGCATGTGATAGGTGGCGCTCGGTGCCCCGAACTGCTGGAGGAACCAGAGCCGGCGCTGGGCGAACGACAGCGGCATCGGTTCGCGGCGCGGCCGGGGCACCAGGGCCTGCCGAGCGGTGTCGGCGCCGTGCAGCCCGGCCGCCAGCCCGGCCGGTGTCGGCGTCCGGAACAGGCTTCGCAGCTCCAGCTCGACCCCGAGGGTCGCCCGGATCCGCGAGACCAACCGGGTGGCGAGCAGCGAGTGCCCGCCCAGCGCGAAGAAGTCCTCGTCGACACCGACCTGGCCCCGGCCCAGCACCTCCGCGAACAGCTCGCACAGGATCTGCTCCTGCGGGGTGCGCGGCGCCCGGCCGGTCTCCCTGGTCGTGGCCTCGGGCGCCGGCAGCGCCGCCCGGTCCAGCTTCCCGTTCGGTGTCAGCGGCAACGCCTCCAGCAGCACGAACGCCGACGGCACCAGGTACTCCGGCACCCGGTCGCGCAGGTACGACGCCAGCACCGGCGCGGTCGCCCCTCGCCCGGCCACGGGGACGACGTACGCGACGATCCGGTCCTCGCGGGCGAGCACCGCGACCTGGGCGACGCCTGGGTGCGCGGTCAGCTCCGCCTCGATCTCGCCGGGCTCGACCCGGAAGCCGCGCACCTTCACCTGGTCGTCGGCCCGGCCGGCGAACTCCAGCTCTCCGTCGGCCCGCCAGCGCACCAGGTCGCCGGTGCGGTACATCCGGTTGCCCACCTCGAACGGGTTGGCGACGAAGCGCCCGGCGGTGAGCCCGGGCCGGTTCAGGTAGCCGCGGGCCAGGCCCGCCCCGGCCAGGTACAGCTCACCCAGCACGCCGGGGGCGACCAGCCGCAGGGCCGCATCCAGCACGTACACCTGGCAGTTGGCGATCGGGCGGCCGATCGGCACCGGCGACGGGCAGTCGGCGGGGTCGGCCGGCAGCAGGTAGGCGGTGATCACGTGGGTCTCGGCCGGGCCGTAGTGGTTGTGCAGCACCCGGCCGAGCCCGCGGGCCTGGAAGCGGCGCACCGCACCGCTCAGGCGCATCGCCTCGCCGGCCTGCGCGATCAGCCGCAGGCCCGGCAGCTCCAGCCCGGCTTCCTCCGCGGCCTCGGCGAGCGCCTCGATCACCAGGTTGGGGGCGAACAGCTCCTCGACTTCGTGCCGGTCCAGCCAGTGGGCGAACTGCTCGGCGCTGCGGCGCTGTTCCTCCGTCGGCACCACCAGGGTCTTGCCGTACAGCAGCGCGGAGAGCATCTCCTGCACCGAGACGTCGAAGCTGATCGCGGTGAACTGCGCGGTGCGCGTGCCGGGTTCACCGCCGACGGCCTCATGGTGCCACTCCAGCAGGTTCAGCAGCCCGGCGGCGGGCATCACCACGGCCTTGGGCCGGCCGGTGGAGCCGGAGGTGTAGATGACGTAGGCCGGGTGCCGGGCGTCCACGGGGACGGCCGGGTCGTGCTCCGGCTGCTCGTCGGCAGGTGTGACGTCCGCGAGGTCGTCGAGCACCACGGCCGGCCGGGCGTCCTCCAGCATGTACGCGATGCGGGCCGCCGGGTAGTCCGGGTCGACCGGCAGGTACGCCGCGCCCGTCTTGAGCACCGCGAGGACGGCGACCACCAGCTCGGCCGAGCGCGGGAGCCGCAGGGCGACGACCTGCCCCGGGCCCACGCCGCGCGCGATCAGCGCGTGGGCCAGGCGGTTGGCCCGACGGTTCAGCTCGCCATAGGTCAGCACGGTGTCCTCGAACACCACCGCCTCGGCCGCCGGGGTCGCCCGGACCTGCGCCTCGAACAGCGCGGGCAGGCTCTCGACGGGAGCGGGGCAGGCGGTGCCGTTGCGGACGACCAGCAGCTCGTGCCGCTCCTCGGCGGTGAGGACATCGATCCGGCTCAGCGGCCGGTCCGGCTCGGCGACCACCGCCGCCAGCAGCCGCAGCCACCGGGCGACCAGTACCTCCACCGTAGCGTGGTCGAACAGGTCGGTGCTGTACTCGACCCGCCCGACGATGCCCTCGGCGGGCCCGCCGGTGCCGCCGCGCTCCAGCAGGTGGATGCCGAGGTCGAACATCGCCGTCGGCGTCCGCACCAGCACGATCTCGGTGGCCAGGCCGCTCAGCGCGAACTCGGTGCGGGGCACGTTCTGCAGCGCGAGCAGCACCTGGAACAGCGGCTGCCGGGCGAGCGACCGGGACGGGTTGAGGGCTTCGACGACGTGCTCGAACGGCAGGTCCTGGTGCGCGTACGCGCCGAGCGCGCATTCCCGGACCCGGACCAGCAGTTCGGCGAAGGACGGGTCGCCGCTGGTGTCCGTGCGGAGCACCAGGGTGTTGACGAAGAACCCGACGAGGCCGTCCAGCGCCTCGTCGGTCCGGCCGGCGATCAGGCTGCCGACCGGGATGTCGGTGCCCGCGCCGAGCTTGTCCAGCAGCGATGCCAGGGCGGCCTGCAGCACCATGTACACGCTGGCGCCGTGCTCCCGGCCCAACCGGAGCAGCCCGGCGTGCAGTTCGGCGTCCAGTTCGATCGCGAGGTGGCCACCGGAGTAGGAGGGGGCCGCGGGGCGGTGGCGGTCGGCCGGGAGCGGGATCTGCTCCGGCAGGTCCGCCAGCGTCCGCTTCCAGTAGTCCGCCTGGCGGGAGAACAGGCTGTCCTGGTCGTCCGCGTCGCCGAGCAGCCGGTCCTGCCACAGGGTGTAGTCGGCGTACTGCACGGGCAGCGGCGCCCACTGCGGCTCCTCGCCCCGGCGGCGGGCCGCGTACGCGGTGGCCAGGTCGGCCGCCAGCGGGCCCAGCGACCAGCCGTCGCCGGCGATGTGGTGCATCACCAGGAGCAGCACGTGCTCGTCCGCCGAGAGTTCGAACAGCTCGGCGCGCAGCGGCGGTTCGGTGGCGAGGTCGAATCCGCGCGCCGCGGCCGCCGTCAGCAGTTCCGGCAGGGCCGGCTCGTCGGCCGGGGCGACCGACAGCCTCGGGCGCACCTCCCCGACGGGCAGCACCTGCTGGTGGGGCACACCGCCCTCGGCCGGGAAGACCGTGCGCAGGGTCTCGTGCCGGTCGACGAGGTCGCCCAGCGCCGCCTCCAGGCCCGCCAGGTCCAACGGTCCCGAGAGCCGCCACGCGAGCGGCATGTTGTAGACGGAGTCGGCGCCCTCCAGTTGGCGCAGGAACCACAGCCTTCGCTGTGCGGACGACAGCGGCACGCGGTCGGGCCGCTCTGCCCGCACCAGGGCCAGCCGGGCCCGGTCCGCCCCGCCCAGCCCGGCGGCCAGCCCGGCGGCCAGCCCGGCCACGGTCGGGCTGCGGAACAGGGCCTGCAGCGGCAGCTCCACGCCCAGCGTCGCACGGACCCGGGCCACCAACCGGGTGGCCAGCAGGGAGTGCCCGCCGAGGTCGAAGAAGTCGTCGTCGACGCCGACCCCGGGCAGGCCCAGCACCTCGGCGAACAGTCCGGCCAGCACCTGTTCCTGGGGAGTGTGCGCTGCCCGGCCGGCCTGCGTCGTGGTGGACTCGGGCTCGGGCAGGGCGCGCCGGTCCACCTTGCCGCTGGCGTTCAACGGCAGGGCGTCGAGGGAGACGAACGCGGCGGGCACCATGTAGTCCGGCAGGCGCTCGCGCAGGTGCGCCCGCAGGTCCTCCGGCCGAGGCGCCGCCCCGGTGGCGGGAACCAGGTAGGCGACCAGGCGGGTGTCCCGCGCCCGGTCCTGCCGGACGATCACGGCGGCCCGCGCGACCTGCGGGTGTTCCGCCAGTGCGGTCTCGATCTCGCCGAGTTCGATCCGGAAGCCGCGCACCTTGACCTGGTCGTCGGTACGGCCGAGGAACTCCAGGTTCCCCTCCGGGTTCCACCGCACCAGGTCACCGGTGCGGTACATCCGCCCTCCTTGCCCGCCTTCGGGCTGGGGGCACCTCCCAGCCGCCAGGCTGGGGGCGAGGGGCCCAGATCCACTCGGACCGAACGGGTCCGCCACGAACCGTCCCGCGGTCAGACCCGGCCGGTTCAGGTAGCCGCGCGCGAGGCCCGCACCGGCGAGGTACAGCTCACCCGGCACACCGGCGGGTACCGGCTGCAACGCGGCGTCGAGCACGTGCAGCCGGACGCCCCCGAGCGGCCGCCCGATCACCGGGCGCGCGCTCGACTCCACCGGCGCGTAGACCGAGTCCACCGTGCACTCGGCCGGCCCGTAGTAGTTCAGGGAGAACACCTCGCCGGCCGCCCGCAGCCGCTCCCACAGCTGCTCCGGAACGGCCTCACCACCCAACCCGACCATCGAGGGACGCCACCGCGGGTGGGTCAAGAGGCCGTGATCGACAAGGACTTGCAGGTAGGACGGGGTTCCGCCGACAGTGTCCAGCCCGGCCCGCGCGGCGTACTCGAGGTAGGCGTCCGGGTCGGTCCAGGTCGCCTCGTCCAGGACGTGCAGCTCGTGCCCGGCGAACAGGGCGAACAGTTGGTCGCAGGAGGCGTCGAACGACACGGACGTGGTCAGCCCGATCCGCATGCACTCCTTGATTCGGAAGACCAGCGAGCGCTGGTCGGCGAACAGGTTGAACAGGCCGCCGTGCGTCACCACCACGCCCTTGGGCTTGCCGGTCGAACCGGAGGTGTAGATGACGTAGACCGGGTGGCCCGGGTCGACGGCCACCGCGGGGTCCGTCACCGGGCAGCCCGCGACCAGCTCGGCCGTCTCCGGGTCGTCGACCACCAGCCGACCGGCCGGACCGGCCGGCAGCCGATCCCGGGTACGGGTGTCGGTCACCACCATGACCGGCCGGGCGTCGTCGAGCATGTGCCCGATCCGCGCGGCCGGGTACTCCGGATCGACCGGGAGGTACGCCGCGCCCGTCTTCAGCACCGCGAGGATCGCCACCACCAGCTCGGCCGACCTCGGCAGCGCCACCGCCACCAACCGCTCCGGCCCCGCACCCCGCGCGATCAGCGCATGCGCCAACCGGTTCGCCCGCGCGTCCAACTCCGCGTACGTCAGCGACGCTTCCGGCCCGACAACCGCGAGGGCGTCCGGAGTCGCCCGGACCTGCTCCCGGAACAACTCCGGCAGGCTCTCGGTGAAGGCCTGGGCCGCCTGGCCGGTGCCCAGCGCCGTCAGCTCGGCGTGCTCCTCGGCGCCGAGCAGGCCGATCCGGCTGAGCCGCCGCCGCGGGTCGGCGACCGCGGCGCGGAGCAGCCGCTCCCACCTCCCGATCATCGTCTCGACGGTGGCCGGGTCGTAGAGGTCACTGGTGTACTCGACGAATACGTCGATCCCCTCCGGGGTGGGGGCACCTCCCGAGCCGCCAGGCCCAGGGGGACCGTCCTGCCCGTGCCGCTCCGACATGGTGAAGATCAGGTCGAGCTTGGCGGTGGTCGACGTCGACGGCACGTCCTCGACGCGCAGCCCGGGAGGCGCGAAGTCGGCCCGAGGAGCGTTCTGCAGCACCAGCATGACCTGGAACAACGGGTGGTGCGACAGCGACCGGGACGGGTTCAGGACCTCGACCAGGTACTCGAACGGCAGGTCCTGGTGGGCGTACCCGGCCAGCGCGGTGTCCCGGACCCGGCCCAGCAGCTCGGCGAACGTCGGATCGCCCGAGGTGTCGGTACGGAACACCAGGGTGTTGACGAAGTAGCCGACCAGCTCGTCCTGCGCCTGGTCGGTCCGGCCCGCGACCGGGCTGCCCACCGGGATGTCGTCGCCGGCGCCGAGCTTGCTCAGCAACGCGGCAAGTCCTGCCTGGAGCACCATGAACAGACTGGTCCCGTGCTCACGGGCGAGCTCGCGCAGACCGCGGTGCAGCTCGGCGTCCAGCCCGGCACGCACGGAGCCGCCCCGGTGGGAGGCGACCGCCGGGCGGGGCCGGTCGGTGGGCAGCTGGATCTGCTCCGGCAGCCCGGCCAACTGCCGGGTCCAGTAGGCCGCCTGGCCCGCGAACAGGCTGTCCCGGTCGGCGGCGTCGCCCAGCAGTTCGTGCTGCCACAGCGTGTAGTCGGCGTACTGCACGGGCAGCGGCGCCCACTGCGGCTCCTCGTCCCGGCAGCGCGCCGCGTAGGCGGCGGCCAGGTCCTGCGTGAGCGGGCCCAACGACCAGCCGTCACCCGCGATGTGGTGCATGACCAGCAGCAGTACGTGCTCGTCCGGCGCGATCTCGAACAGCCCGGCGCGCAGCGGCAGATCGACCGCCAGGTCGAACGGACGGGCCTTCGCGGTCGTCAGCGCGCCCGGCAGCCCATCCTCGGTGGTCCGGCTCACGTCCAGCCGCGGGCGGCCGGCCACGACGTCCAGCACCTGCTGGTACGGCACGCCGTCCACGGCCGGGAAGACGGTGCGCAGGCTCTCGTGCCGGGCCACCACGTCCGCCACCGCGGCTTCCAGGGCCCGCCGGTCCAGTTCCCCGGACAGCCGCCAGGCCAGGGAGATGTGGTAGTTCGCGCTGGCACCCTCCAACTGGTGCAGGAACCACAGCCGCCGCTGCGCGAACGACAGCGGGATCCGCTCCGGGCGTTCGCGCCGCACCAGGGCGGCCTGCGCCGGTCCGGCCGCCACCAGGGCGGCGGCCAGGCCTGCCGGGGTCGGCGCCTCGAACAGGGTACGCAGCGGCATCTCGACACCGAGGGTCGCGCGAATCCGGGCAGCCAGGCGGGTGGCGAGCAGCGAGTGCCCGCCGAGGTCGAAGAAGCCGTCCTCGACGCCGGCCGAGGCGACGCCCAGAACCTCGGCAAACAGCTCGCAGAGGACCTGCTCCTGCGGGGTGCGCGGCGTGCGGCCGGCGGCCGCCGGGGCGAGGTCGGGGGCGGGCAGGGCCCGGCGGTCCAGCTTGCCGTTGGCGGTCAGCGGCAGCGCGTCCAGCAGGACGTACGCCGACGGCACCATGTGCTCCGGCAGCCGCTCGGTCAGGTACGCGCGCAGGTCCGCCGGGCGCGGTGTGGCACCGGCGGCCGGGACCAGGTAGGCGGCCAGGCGGGTGTCGTCGGCACGGTCCTGCCGGGCGAGGACGGCGGCCTGGGCGACGCCGGGGAGCGCCGCCAGCGCCGCCTCGATCTCGCCGAGCTCGATCCGGAAGCCGCGCACCTTCACCTGCTGGTCGGCCCGGCCGACGAAGCTCAGGCTGCCTTCCGCAGCCCGGCGCACCACGTCGCCGCTGCGGTACATCCGGCTGCCCGCCGGCCCGTACGGGTCGGCGACGAAGCGCCCGGCGGTCAGGCCCGGCCGGTTCAGGTAGCCGCGCGCCAGCCCGGCGCCCGCGACGTACAGCTCGCCGGGCACGCCCGGGGCCACCGGCCGCAGGCCGTCGTCGAGCACGTACGTCCGCAGGTCCGGGAGGCCCGCGCCGATCTGGCCGGCTGCGGTGCCGGACCGGTCGAGCGCCGCGTACGTGACGTGCACGGTGGTCTCGGTGATGCCGTACATGTTGACCAGCCGGGGCGCGTCCTCCGGGTGCCGCTCGTACCAGCTCGCCAACCGGGCGTGCTCCAGTGCCTCACCGCCGAAGACCACCGTGCGCAGGGCGAGTTCACGCGGGTGCTCGGCTTCCGCCTGCATCAGCTGGTAGAAGGCGGACGGCGTCTGGTTGAGCACCGTCACCCGCTCGCGGGCGAGGAGCTCCAGGAACGCGCCGGGCGAGCGGCTGGTCTCGTGGTCCACGATCACGAGACGGCCGCCGTGCAGCAGCGCGCCCCACAGCTCCCACACCGAGAAGTCGAAGGCGTAGGAGTGGAAGAGCGTCCAGACGTCCTCGGCGGTGAAGCCGAACAGCTCCTCCGTCGTCCGGAACAGCCGCACCACGTTGTGGTGCGGAACCACGACGCCCTTGGGGTTGCCGGTGGAGCCGGAGGTGTGGATGACGTAGGCGGCGTGGCCGGGATCGACGGTGACCCCCGGGTCCGTGTCCGGCAGCCCGTCCAGGTCGGCGGAGTCCAGCAGCAGCCGGTCCAGGTGGTCCGCCCCCGGCAGCTCGCCGATACCGCTCGTCGTGACGAGCAGCGCGGGCCGGGTGTCCTGGAGCAGGTAGGAGATCCGGGCCGCAGGGTACTTCGGATCCACCGGAACGTAGGCGCCGCCGGCCTTGACCACCGCGAGCACCGCGACGACCAGGTCCGCCGAGCGCGGCAGGGCCAGGGCCACCAGCCGCTCCGGGCCCACGCCCCGGTCGATGAGCGCGTGCGCGAGCCGGTTGGCGCGGGTGTTCAACTCGCCGTAGGAAAGGGTTACTTCACCATCCGTTAGGGCGACGGCGGCCGGGTTGGTCCGGACCCGCCGCTCGAAAAGCGCGGTCAGGCTGCTGCCCGGCGCGTCCTCCTCCTCGGTACGGGCCGGGAGCAGCGCGCGGAGTTCCTCGGCGGACAGCACGTCCACCCGGCCGATCCGTCGGCCGGGGTCGGCGACGACGGCGCGCAGCAGCCGCAGCCACCGGTCGACGATCCCCGCCACGGTGGCCTCGTCGAAGAGGTCGGTGCTGTACTCGACCACGCCCGACAGCCCCTCCGTACCCGGCTGTTCGGCCAGGATGAAGGTCAGGTCGCACTTGGCCGTACCGGTGTGCACCAGATCGGCCGTCACCCGCAGCCCCGGCAGGTCGAAGGCGCCGAGCGGGGCGTTCTGCAGGGCGAGCATGGTCTGGAAGAGCGGGTGGTGCGCCAGTGTCCGGGTCGGGTTCAGTGCCTCCACGAGGTGCTCGAACGGCACGTCCTGGTGCGCGTACGCGGCCAGCGCGTCGGAGCGCACCCGGCCCAGCAGTTCGGCGAACGACGGGTCGCCGGACAGGTCGGTGCGCAGCACGAGGGTGTTGACGAAGAATCCGACCAGGTCGTCCAGGGCCTCGTCGGTGCGTCCCGCGATCGGCGTGCCGATCGGTACGTCGGTGCCGGCGCCGAGCTTGCCGAGCAGGGCGGCCAGCCCGGCCTGGAGCACCATGAACAGGCTGGCGCCACCGTCGCGGGCGAGCGCGCGCAGGCCCTCGTGCAACTCGGCGTCGATCCGCACCGGCAGGTGGGCGCCCCGGTAGGACATCGCGGCCGGCCGGGGCCGGTCGAAGGGCAGCTCCACCTGGTCGGGCAGGTGCGCCAACTGCTCCCGCCAGTAGGCGAGCTGGCCGCTCAGCAGACTGTCCGGGTGAGCGCCGTCACCGAGCAGCTCCCGCTGCCAGAGGGCGTAGTCGGCGTACTGGACGGGCAGTTGGGCCCACTCGGGCTTCGCGCCCTCGGTACGGGCCGCGTAGGCGGTCCTCAGGTCCCGCAGGAGCGGGCCCGCCGACCAGCCGTCACCGGCGATGTGGTGCACCACCAGCAGCAGCACGTGCTCCTCGGTGCCGAGCCGGAAGAGCTCGGCCCGCAGCGGCGGCTCGTCGGAGAGCTCGAAGCCGTGCCGCGCCGCCTCCGCCAGAAGGTGCGGCAGGTCGCGCTCGCCGCCCTCGGTGACCCGCAGCCGCGGCCGGGCCTCGTCGGCTTCCAGCACCCGCTGGTACGGAACACCGTCGGCCACGGGGAAGACGGTGCGCAGGCTCTCGTGCCGCTCGACCAGGTCCGCCAGGGCGGCCTCCAGGGCCCGCTGGTCCAGCTCGCCGGACAGCCGCAGCGCCAGCGGGATGTTGTAGGTGGCGCTCGGGCCCTCCATGCGGTGCAGGAACCACAGCCGGCGCTGCGCGAAGGACAGCGGGACGGCCTCGGGACGCTCGCGCCGCCCGAGCGCCGGGCGCGCCCGGCCCGCGACGTCCACCGCCGCGGCCAGTTCCGCCACCGTCGGCGCGTCGAACAGGTCGCGCAGCCCCAGCTCCACGCCCAGCACCGACCGGGCCCGGGCGACCAGCCGGGTGGCCAGCAGGGAGTGCCCGCCGAGGTCGAAGAAGCTGTCGTCCAGCCCCGGCTCGGACACCCCGAGCACCTCGGCGAACAGGCCTGCGAGCAGGTGCTCGACCGCGGAGCGCG
Source organism: Kitasatospora sp. NPDC127121 (assembly GCF_042677305.1). NCBI lineage: Bacteria > Bacillati > Actinomycetota > Actinomycetes > Kitasatosporales > Streptomycetaceae > Kitasatospora > Kitasatospora sp. NPDC127121. The sequence continues at coordinate 247,665 of NZ_JBHXTQ010000001.1, forward strand.
GAGCGCGGCCCGGCACGGCCGACTGCCGCTCGGGCGCTGGCAGAGCCCGCCGGTCGAGCTTGCCGTTCGGGGTCAGCGGCAGGACGTCCAGCACCATGAGCGCCGACGGCACCATGTGCTTGGGCAACCGCGCCCGGAGGTGTTCGCGCAGGGCGGTGTCGGTGACCGTGGCACCGGGCTCGGCGACGGCGTAGGCGACCAGCCGGGGTTCGTCCTCGGTACGCACCACGGCGGCGGCCCGAGCGACCTGCGGGTGCTCGGCGAGGACGGCCTCGACTTCGCCGAGCTCCACTCGGAAGCCGCGGACCTTGACTTGGTCGTCGGTCCGGCCGAGGAACTCCAGATTCCGGTCTGCACCCCAGCGCACCAGGTCGCCGGTGCGGTACATCCTCGAACCACTCGGACCGAACGGGTCCGCCACGAACCGCCCGGCGGTCAGGCCCGGCCGGTTGAGGTAGCCGCGCGCCAGGCAGGACCCGGCGACGTACAGCTCGCCCGGCGTACCGGCCGGCAGCGGCCGCAGGGCGCCGTCGAGCACGTACAGCCGGACGTTGCCGGCGGGTCGGCCGATGACCGGGAGCGGACTCGATCCCACGGAGGCGATCACCGGGTTGACGGTGCACTCGGACGGTCCGTAGAGGTTGAGGCAGGAGACCCCGTCCGCCGACCGTAGTTCTCCCCACAGCCGCTCCGGCACGGCCTCGCCACCGGCCGCGACCAGCGCCGGACGCCAGTTCTGGTCGCCCAGGAGCCCGTGGGCGACCAGGACGTGCAGGTAGGAAGGGGTGGCTTCGATGTAGTCCAGTCCGTGGCGCGCCGCGTAGCCGACGAAGGCGTCGGGGTCGGTCCAGGTCTCGTGGTCCAGGACGTGCAGCTCGTGGCCCGCGAACAGGGCGAGCAGCTGGTTCCAGGAGGCGTCGAACGACACCGACGTGGTCAGGGCCACCCGCAGCCGCTGCCGTTCCCCGAGGACCGCCCGGAAGTGCACCTCCCGGAGGTCCGTGAGCAGGTTGAGCAGGCCGCCGTGGGTCGGCGCCACGCCCTTGGGCCGGCCGGTGGAGCCGGAGGTGTAGATGACGTAGGCCGGGTGGCCCGGATCGACGACCACCGTCGGGTCGGTCGGCGGGCAGCCCGCCACCAGGGCGGCCGATTCCGGGGCGTCGAGCACCAACCGGTCGACCGGACCGCCGTCGGGCAGGCGGTCCGCGCTGCCGGAGTCGGTCACCAGCAGGATCGGTCGGGCGTCGTCGAGCAGGTAGGCGATCCGGTCGGCCGGGTACTCGGGGTCGACCGGGACGTACGCCGCGCCGGTCTTCAGCACCGCGAGGATCGCCACCACCAGCTCGGCCGACCTCGGCAGCGCCACCGCCACCAGCCGCTCCGGCCCCGCACCCCGGTCGATCAGGGCGTTCGCCAGCCGGTTCGCCCGCACGTCGAGCTCCGCGTACGTCAGTGAGACGTCACCGCACACCAACGCGACGAGGTCCGGAGTCGCCCGGACCTGCTCCCGGAACAGCTCCGGCAGGCTCGTGGCGGGATCCGCCGCCACCTGCCCGGTGCCGAGGGCCGCCACCTCTCGGTGCTCTGCGGCCGTGAGCAGGTCGATCCGGCCCACCGCCTCGTCGGGGTCACAGTCCGCGACGGCGTCGAGCACGGCGAGCAGCCGCTGCTGGTGCGCGGCGAGGTCGTCGTCGCCGTATGCCTCGGGCGCGCCGTGCAGCCTGAGGAGCGGGGGGTTGCCGTCCCGGTAGTCGAACACCCAGACGGCGAGATCGGTGGTCGACCCGGACACGAAGTGGTGCACGGAGGCGGGGTGCCCGGCGAAGGTGGGCCTCGCGTTGAAGGCCATGATGTTGACGATCAGCGGGAACACCGTCCCGATGCTCCCGGGCGCGCCGAGATCCCGCAGCAGGTCCTCGCTGCGGTAGCGCTCGTGCGCGACGGCCGCCTCGACTTCCCGTGCCACCTGGGCGACGAGTTCGCGCCACGGCATGTCCGGTCGTACCGTCAGCCGCAGCGGCACCACGTTCGACATCGTGCCGGGCACTGACATCAAGTCGCGGTCGGAGCCCCGACGGGCGGTGACCGGGAGGGCGAGCACCACGTCCTGGGTACCGCTCAGCCGGTGGGCGTAGAGCGCCGCCGCCGCGATCACCAGGCGGGACCACCGGACACCGACCCTCCCTGCCGCCGCCCGCAGCGCGTCCGGGCTCCGCAGCTCCCGCTCCTCGGCCAGACGCAGGGCCCGGTGCGGGTCAGTCGTGGCGCTGTCGGTGAGCCGGGTCGGGGCGGGCAGGTCGGCACAGCGCTCGGTCCAGTAGGAGCGGTCGGCGGTGAAGTCGGCGGACGAACGGTAGGCGGCGTCGCTGTCGACCAGGTCCCGCAGCGAGCCGAACGGCGACGGCGGCACCGCGCCGCCCTCGGACAGCGCCGAGTACACCTCGCCGACCCGCTGGCGGACCATGGAACTGCTGATCGCGTCCAGCACCACGTGGTGGTAGTTCAGGTACCAGAGGAATTCGGTCGGCGACAGCTTGACCAGCGCGTGCCCGAACAGCGGGTCGCGCGCGAGATCCAGCGGGCGCATCAGGTCCCGCTCCATCCACTCCATGGCCGCCGCACGGGGTGCGGGCTCCCCGCTCAGGTCCAGGTGTGCCGGTGCCCAGTCCCAGGTCTCGCGGAGGACCTGGCGCGGGCCGTCACCGCCGTCGACGAAGGTCACGTGCAGGGCGTCGACCTCGTCGACGACGCGGCGCAGCGCGGTCTCGAACAGGTCGGGGTCGACCGGCCCGTGGATCTCCAGGCACTCACCGACCCGGTAACCGGGGATCGGTGTCCGGGAGCGCTGCTCGGCGAGCCAGATCTCGCGCTGGGCCGCTGTCAGGGCAAGGACGTCGCCGTCGCGACGGGACATGGGGGTACCTCCAGAAGTGTGGGCGGGCAGGCGCGCAGGACGCGCCGGGCCACGCCGACCGCGGTGACGTCACACGGTCAGCGGGCGGTGCGGCTTTCTGCGGTCAGGCGGCGCGTTCGCCGGCCTGGAGCTGCCAGAGGGATGCGTAGAGTCCGTGCCGGGCGAGGAGTTCGTCGTGGGTGCCCTGCTCGGCCACGACGCCGCCCCTGTCCATGACGTAGATCCGGTCGGCGTGGCGGACGGTGGAGAGCCGGTGGGCGATGACGACCATCGTCCGGTCGACCGCGAAGCCGCGCAGCGTGCGCTGGATGGCGGCCTCGGTCTCGTTGTCCACCGTGGAGGTCGCCTCGTCGAGGATCACGACCGGCGCGTCCTTGAGGATCGCCCGCGCCAGGGCGATCCGCTGCCGCCGGCCGCCCGACAGCGCGGCGCCGCGTTCACCGATCACCGTGTCGTAGCCGTCCGGCAGCGCCGCGATGAAGGTGTGCGCCTCGGACATCGAGGCGGCCTTGACGACGGCCTCGTCCGAGGCCGCGAAGCTGCCGTAGCGGATGTTGTCAACGATGCTGCCGTCGAAGAGGAACGGGTCCTACGCGACGAACCCGATCGCGTCGCGCAGGTCCCGGGGACGCGCCGCAGGACCGCGGCGAGGACTTCGGCCGTCCGGGGCCGTCCGAGAACCAGCCTGACGTCCCAGCGCTGGCGGCCCGGAATGACCGAGCGCAGGCTCGCGTCCGGATCCATGGAGCGGAATCCGGCTGCGGAACCCAGCAGAGATGGCATGTGTACGATCACCTGTTTGCGGAGGTCATGAGCGATCCGGCATCGGGCACGACGGATCAATGTGGCGGAGCGGGAATTCTGAAGGGGCGGCCGATGGGGCCGGAAGGCCCGCGGCCGACCACCGCGCGGACACAGCTCGCGAGCTCGATCACGGTGTGCGTCCAGGCGGCGGGTCAGGTCGCGCCGGTGCGTCAGTGTGCCCTTCCGGCGCCGACGGTCGTACGGATCTTCGAGGCCCTCGCCTCGGCTTCGGCCCGGGCGGCGGCCTCGCCCCTCTCGGCGTTCGGGGTCGCGTTCCCGGCCGCACGATGGCCGTCACCGGACGTGACCTGAGCCGCCGACACGTCGGCGGCGACCTCGGCCGCGAGGTCGTGGATGTTCTCCCCGGCCTCGTGGGCCGCCTTCTTCACCTCCATGACGAGCCCGACGGACGTCTTGACGACGCCTCGCACCAGCGGCTTGAGCAGACGCTTGACCAGTGGCGAGACGACGAGACCGATCAGGAACGGCGGAACTACGGGCGGCATGGTGTTCCAACCTCTCTACGTATGACAGGGGACCCCGGGCACGGCGAACTGCCGGAGCACGCACAGCAGGACCGGCGGTAGAACTCCTTTTCGGGATTGTCGGCTCACGTCGCGGATTTCCCGCCGAACCGATTTCCTCACCGATGAGGCCAACCGCCCGATCCTCCGCCACCGTAGTCGAATAGCTCCCGTCAAAACCAAACATCCTCAACGGGATTCACCCGGCCGAGTGCAATCCGAACTACCAACCGCTACGAACTCAGTAAAGGTTTGCCGCCCAATTAGACCGATCATCACATTTCTAGATCAATGGCGATCGCCGATTTCTCGTGCCACCCTCCCGCGCTCGGCCGGCCCCAGCCCATCGAGTCGGCGCCCCCCGGCACAACGCCGGGCCGGCCCCGGCAATCGTCCGAAGACGCACCGGGCGGTTCCTGTGTCACTCCGCAGCTCCGGCCGATCACGGACGAGTGAACTCCCGGCCGGCGGCTGGCCCGCCGACTGCCGCGAACGCCAGCATGAGCGGCATGACCACCACGCACCCCCCAGCCGAGCGGGCCGCCCAGGCCCGGGAAGCCGAAGCCCAACTCGCCGCCGCAGGAATCGACGGGGTGGTGTTCGGCTGGGTCGACAACGCCGGCCTCACCCGGGTGAAGTCCGTTCCGCTCGCCCAGCTCGAACACGCCGCCGAGTACGGTGTCGGCGCCGTACCCTGCTTCGACGTCTCCCTGGTGGACGACTCCTTCGCCACCATGCCTTCGGGCACCGGCCCGGTGGGCGACCTGCGGCTCGTCCCCGACCTCGACCGGCTCACCCCGCTCGCCGCCCAGCCCGGCTGGGCCTGGGCCCCAGCCGACCGCTACACCCAGGACGGCACCCCGCACCCCGGCTGCCAGCGCCACTTCGCCCGCCGGCTCACCGAGGCCGTCGAGCGGCGCGGGCTCTCGGTGCGGGCCGGGATCGAGATCGAGTGGGTGGTGGCCGACTCCGCCGGAGCCCCCGCGACGACCGGGCCCGCGTACGGGATGACCCGCTTCATCGAGCACTCCGACTACCTGCGGGAGGTACTGCGCGCCCTCACCGCCCAAGGACTGGCCGTGCTCCAGGTCCACCCCGAGTACGCCGCCGGACAGTTCGAGGTCTCCGTCGCCGCCGAGGGGCCTGTCGAGGCGGCCGACACCACAATGCTGGTGCGCCACACCGTCCGGGCCGTCTCCGCCCGGCACGGCCTGCGGGTCTCGTTCGCGCCCGTCTTCACCGAGGGCTCGATCGGCAACGGCGGCCACCTGCACCTCAGCCTCTGGCGAGAGGGCCTGAACCTCGGGCACGGCGGCCCCGGCCGGCACGGGCTGCACCCGGAGGCCGAACAGTTCCTCTCGGGCGTCCTGGCCGAGCTGCCCGCCCTGCTCGCCCTCGGCGCACCCGGCGTCGCCTCCTACCTGAGGCTGGTCCCCTCCCACTTCGCCGGGGCCTACCGCTGCTGGGGCCTGGAGAACCGTGAGGCGGCACTGCGGCTGATCGCCGGCTCCACGGCCCGGCAGGCCAACGCCGAGCTCAAGTGCTTCGACGCCGCCGCCAACCCGTACCTGGCGATCGGCGGCGTGCTGGCCGCCGGACTCGCCGGCCTGGACGCCGGTCTGCCCCTCCCGCCCGAGACCACGAGCGACCCCGCCGCCCTCGGCGACGCCGAGCGCCTCCCGGCGAGCCTGCCGGAGGCGATCGACGCGTACGAGAAGTCCGACGTGCTGCGGCAGGCGCTCGGCCCCGAACTGTACGAGACCGTGCTGGCCGTCCGTCGGGCGGAGGCGGAGCTGTTCGCGATGCACACGGATGCGGACGTCATCGAGGCCGTCCGCTGGCGCTACTGACGAGCACCGGTTCTGCTCCACCGGCTCCCCGGCGACGGGTCGATCGCAGACCCCCTGGTCGCCGGGGAGTGAGGAGCCAGGAGCGGCCCGCCGATGGCCGGTCGGAAGCGGCGGAACCCTGCCGGGTACGGGAGATGGCTCTATCAACCCACTTCGGCTCTGGGTGAGGACTCGGGAGTCGGATCGGTGACCTCGGGTTCCAGCGGCTTCGCCATGTAGACCGCATCGGCACCGTAGCTCGCGGGCAGCCCGATCTCGGGCCGGGCGCGGTACCCGAGGCGAGCCCACACGGCCTGTGCGCCGAGGACGGCGACCAGCGAGACCGTCCGGTGGCCGACCGCCAGCGCGGTGTCGTCCAGGTGGCGCATCATCCGTGGGGCGAGACCCCGGCCGCGCAGCTGCTCGGCGATCACCAGGTCGTGCGCGTGCATGTTGGCGGGCCGCCCGCCAGTGCCGTCCCCGTCCGCGTCCTCGCTGCGGCTGAGGTCCGGGCAGCGGAACAGCGGGTACGGCAGGGCGAGCAGGTAGCCGCCGAGGCCGCCCGGGTGCTCCAGCGCGAAGCAGGTGTCGGGTGAGGCGCGATGCCGGGACTGCAGGGCCTCGCGGCCTTCGGACAGGCCACTGGCGGCGTAGGCGCGTTCCTCCAGCGCGACCACGGCGTCCCAGTCCTCTTCCCGGAGCAGCCGGATCCGGTACTCGCTCATGCGTTTCCTCCGTTGCGGCGCCCGCCGATGCAGGTGTACGGCAGCGGCGCGAAGCCGTTGAACCCCTGGGTGGCGTAGGCGGCGGCGTACGCGCCGCAGGAGTGGACCCACACCGGGTCTCCCGAGGCGATCGCGCGCGGGACCTGGACCAGGCCGTCCTCCTGGGCGTACGCGTCGTCGCTGTCACAGGTCGGACCGGCCACCACGGCGTCGACGAACTGGCCGCCCGGGTGGGTGGGGAACTCCAGCCGGTACTGCAACTGGTCCATCTCGTACAGGCCGTTGAACTTGCCGCAGCTGAGGTACAGCCAGTCCTCCGGGGTGCCGTCGAGGCGGCGGCGGGAGGTGAGCCGGGCGACGTGCGCGCGGATCGCACCGTGGTCGGCGACCAGGTGGCGGCCCGGCTCCAGCAGGAAGTCCAACGGGGCGGCGTTGACGGCGCGCAACCGTTCCATGCCCTCCCGGATCACCACGAAGATCTTGTCCAGCGGCGGTTCCAGCGGCCGGCCGCGCCGGTCGAGGACGCCGAGTGCGGGCAGCCCGCCACCGAGGTTGATGCGGCTCGGCACGATGCCGCGCCGGCAGAGCGCCTCCAGGACGGCGGTCAGCGAGTCGATCGCCGCGGCCCAGGCCCCGGCGGTCATCTGCTGGGAGCCGACATGCACCGACAGGCCGGAAGGCACCAGCCCTGCGGGCCGGGCGGCATCGAGCACCCGCACGGCGTCCTCGAGCGAGCAGCCGAACTTGCGGCTGAGGCCCCACAGCGCGCCCTCGCCGGTGGTCGCGATCCGGCAGAACACCCGCGATCCGGGGGCGTGTTCCGCGATCGCGGCGACGTCCTCCGGGCTGTCGGTGGCGAAGTCCCGCACGCCCAGCCGGTACGCCTCGGCGATGTTGCGGTCCGACTTGACGGTGTTCCCGTAGTGGATCAGCTCGGGTGCGACGCCGGTGCGCAGCGCCTGGGCGATCTCCTGCGGGCTGGCCGCGTCGAAGCCGGAGCCGAGCGCGGCGAGATGGTCCAGCACCTCGTCCACCGGGCAGGCCTTCATCGCGAACCGGACGGCCACGCCGGGAAGTTCGGCGCACAGTGCGGCGTACTGACGGCCGATGCCGTCCAGGTCGTAGACGATGGTGTCCTCGGTGGCATCGGCGAGCGCGGCGCGCAGGGCGGTGCCGTCGCGCTGTCCGGGAAGGCGCGTGGTGGATGCGTGCACGGTGGCCGGCGCGGTCGGGGCGCGGTGGCCGGTTCTGCCGTGGTCGGCCGTCCGACGCGGTTCGGCGGTCTGGCGCATGTCGATGCTCTGAGGCCTCACGTGTGAACTTCCGGTCCGACTAGACGATTGATGCCACGGGATTGCTGGCACGCGTGAAATGAAGCAAGGGAGTCCGAAGGTCGGCTGTGACGCCTGACCCGAACTCCCTCTCCCACCGCACTCTACGTACTTCCAGGGCCTGCCCCACCACCCGTTGCGCACCCCGCACGGCCTGACCGACGCGAAGGCCGACGAGCGCGGACCGCTGCTCGGCATCTCCGTGCCGATCCCCATCCCTCCGCGCCCCGCCCCGGGCCACCGCTCGCCATACAGAACCACCCGAACGACGTCGGCGTCGGCCTCCACGGCCTTGACGACCAGGTCCCACCGGACGCTGTCGATGAACTGGTGAGAGCGACGCCTCGGCGGATCGGCCCGTCCCGCTGGTCCCGGTCCCGTGACCAGCCGAAGATGACGGCATGGGTGTCGACGACCCGGGTACCGGGCTGCTGGTGACGAACGTGCGCGTCTTCGACGGGATCGGAGGGGAAGCGGTGCCGGGGCACGTCCGGGTCCAACGGGACAGGATCGCAGAGGTGGTGCTGGGCCGCACCCTCCCGCCCGGCCTCCCCGGAGGCGCGACGGTGATCGACGGCGGAGGCCGCACCCTCCTCCCCGGCCTCACCGACGCGCACGTCCACCTGTTCGCGATCGGCGGCACCATGGCGGAGCTCCAGCTCGCACCGACCGGCACCCTCCACTACCAGGCCCTGGCCGCGGCCCGCGACATGCTGATGCGCGGCTTCACCACCGTGCGGGACATGGCCGGAGACACCGAGCCGCTCCGGCGGGTGCTGGACCGCGGGCTGTTCCCGGGCCCGCGGATCTACCCGAGCCAGGCGGCCGTCTCCCAAACCGCCGGCCACGGCGACTTCGGGACGGTCCACGACGCCCCGACCGCCCTGGGCGGGCCACCGGCCCGGACCGAACAGATCGGGTTCACCCGGGTGGCCGACGGGCCGGAACGGGTGCTCGCCGCGGTGCGCGAGCAGCTGAAGAAGGGAGCCACCCAGATCAAGCTGATGGCCGGCGGCGGCGTCATCTCGGAGTTCGACCCGCTGGACGTCCTGCAGTTCACCACGGCCGAGTTGGAGGCCGCCGTCGCCGCGGCCTCCGACTGGGGCACCTACGTGACCGTGCACGTCTACACCTCCGAAGGCGTCCGCCGCGCGGTGCGGGCCGGGGTGCGCTGCATCGAGCACGGGCACCTCGTCGACGAGGACACCATCCGCCACCTCGCGGAACAGGGCGTGTGGCTGAGCACCCAGCCGTTCGCGGTCGACGACCACCACTACGCCTCTCCGGACAGCGACCGCAAGAACCGCGAGGTCTGTGAAGGCGTCGCCCGCACCATCGGCTGGGCGGTGAAGCACGGTGTTCGGCTGGCCTTCGGCACCGACCTGGTGCTCGACCCCGGGAAGGCCCACCGGCAGAACGAGATGCTCGTCCGGCTCGGCAGCTACCTCAGCCCGGTCGAGGCCCTGCGGACGGCCACCTCCGGCAACGCCGAACTCTTCCGCCTGTCCGGCCGCCGAGACCCCTACCGCGCCGCGCCGCTCGGCGTCATCGCGCCGGGAGCATGGGCCGACCTCCTGGTCGTCGACGGCGACCCGACCACCGACCTCTCCGTCCTCGCAGACCCCGAACGCAACCTGAAGCTGATCGTCAAGAACGGCGTCGTCCACAAGAACGAACTCGACTGACCCGCACCGGCCTCCGCCGGCCCGCAGCTCGGGCGGTCCATCACCGCCCTGTGGGTCGGTCAGGCATGCCGGAGACAGCGGGTTCCCCCACTGGAATCCCGCACCGCTCCCGGACAGCACGTGGGTGTTCCCCGGGAGCACCTCGGTGCGCTGGCCGGCCTCCCGGAAGTGCCATCCCTGGCGGAGGTTCTGGCCGGGGCCGCTCCGCCGGGGTGGGCGGTCGCGGGTGGAGCGGCCCCGACGGAGCGGTCGCGGCGGGGGTCAGCGGGTGCTGAAGTCCGCGTTCCAGGAGGCGTTGCCGGTGCGGGCCAGGCCGACCTCGTTGTAGTCGCCGAGCATGATCCCCAGGTGGCCGGGCGACTTGATCCAGCCGTCGACGGCGGCGTCGATGTCGGTGGGGCCGTAGAAGGCGATCTCGCCGAATCCCCTCCCGGTGTAGCCGAGGCCCCGCGCGATGCTGCCCGAGTCGCAGAAGTGGCCGGAGACGCGGCGCTGGTCCATCTGGTCGGCGTTGCACTTGGCGGCCTGGGAGAGCGTCTGGTTGAGGCGCACCGCCGGCCTGCCGTTCTGGGCGCGCACGGTGTTGAGCCGGTCCAGGAAGCGCTGCTCGACGGAGGTGCCCGGGCCCGGGCCCGGGCCGGTGCCCGACCCGATCAGGTCGAACCGCTGGGCCATGCTGCCGTCGCAGTTCTCGACGGTGACCTCCCGGTCGAGGCCGTGGTAGGTCAGACAGCGGTTGTCGCGGGCGTTGTGGAGGTAGGTGCCGCCGCCGGCGGCGGGCTCCAGGGTCCACTGCTGGTTGTCGCCCGCCCACCAGTGGATGAACTGGGTGGACCGGCCGTCGTTGGTGTCCATCTCCAGCACGCGTTCGGTGCCGTTGACGTTGCGGGCGAAGTCGACCCGGTCGCCGGGCTTGTTGGAGATCCAGAACGAGGTGGAGGCGTTCTGGTAGTTGCGGGCGACGATCCGGGAGCCCTCGCCGTCGGAGCTGGCCAGCGAGTTGTGGTTCTGGTGGTCCTGGATCGTGATCATCTGCTCGACCACGGCGGCGTTCGCCGGCGCGGCGAGCAGCGTGACGCTGCTCGCGGATATCGCGGAGACGGCGAGCGCCAGGCCTGCCAGCCGGGTGCGGCGGCGGGTGCCGGTGCTCGGACGGAGGCGGAGGGTGGGAGTGGGGGTGGACGGGTGGGACACGGGAATCTCCTGTTGTCAATGGACCGCGTGCGGATGAGACTGCGGAACGCGGTCAGGACACCAGGACTGGATTGACAATTGATCAGCAGCGCGTTGACGAACTGGATGTGCGCTGCCCATGGAGGCTGCGCGGATCTCAGGCCCACACGTGTGTCAGCCGGATCGTGCTGCCGTGGGGGGGCGCGGCGGGGGGGCGGGGGGGCGCGGCCGGGGGGGGTGGGGAGGCGGATGTGGGCGCCCCCGGGGGGGGGGGTGTTGTTGTAGCCCGTGCAAGACGGGGGGGGGGGGTT